>JBLHHE010000189.1:0-5286 GCA_047616465.1 Alphaproteobacteria bacterium | reverse complement strand
CTATTATTGCCGCTACGCCCGTTATTATCTCTGATGCAGCGGGCCGCCTGCTCCGGCGCCAGCTTGCCGGCATATTGCACATGGTTGTGGGAGGCGGTGTAGGTATGGGCCCGTACCGTTTGGCCCCCGACCCGCACCGTGACCCAGCGCGGCATATAAACCCGGGTCACCATCTCGCGGCGGATAAGATACTCGACGACAGGTTCAGCGTCGGCGGCGCGCACCCGATAGGCAATCCCCTTGCAACTGCCGCCATTATCCAACCCCAGCACCAGGCCCGGCCGCTCGCGGGTACCGCGATGGACATGGGAATAAACGCAAAAGGCGCGGTGGAAACCGTGTACGACGCCGAAATGGCGTTCCAGATAGGAAAAATCTGGCCGCCACATCAACGAGCCATAGCCGAATACCCATAAATCATCTTGCCGGTCGTGGGACCCCATGACCGCGTGCAGGGTTTTGGCGAGCTCAGCTTCGGTCAGCTCGTACTGATCGGTGAGGTGGCGAAGGTCGGGCTGGGGTGAGGCCATGGCGGCCAGATACTTGTCTACGCCCGCGCGCGCAATAGGTAAGCTCGACCGAGTCACGCCGCTGCGTATATATGGATACCGTTAGAGTTCTAAGGAGCAACCGACCGAATGCGCCGCCGTACCGCCAAGATCGCGGGAGTAACTGCCGTCGGGGCTGCCATCGCGCTCACCGCCGCCTGGTTCGTTTTCGTCCAGCAGACGCAACGGGCGATGAACCAATGGGTCGATGCCCAGCGTGAAAACGGCGTCGAGGTCACCTGGCAAAGCCTCAAATTTACCGGCTACCCGTTGCGGGCTAACGCACAAATCGGCGAGCCCCAGATAATCGTCCGCCAGCCAAACCGTGTGGCGACCTGGAAGCCGCCGTTACTGACCTTCAAATTCTCTTCGATTTCTCCCCAGGCAATCGATTTCGCCAGCCCGGGCACCCATGATTTAAACGTCACATCTAATGACAAGACATGGTCGGCTGTCGTCGAAGCGAAAACTTTGAAGGGACAAGCATTATTTCCGTCCGAAGATTACCGGCGGATCGAGCAACTCACCGGCCGGTTCGCCGACCTGCGCGTGACCCCCTCCAGCTGGGTCGATCCCCTAACGGTAGAGCGCGGCAAATTCGAAGCCACGCGCGCCGCCTCGACCCCGGTCGATCTTGGGGCCGTTCATCCGCGGGGAGAATCGCTGGCGCTCGACTTGGCGGCGCGCGATATCAGCCTGCCCGCCAATTTAATTCAAGGCAACGCCTTGGAATCCTTGGGCCCCCTGGTCAGCACGTTTTCCAGCAAGATACTGGTCAAAGGTGAATTGAATGCCGGGTCCGTCGACATTAAAAGCCTCACCGCTTGGCGTGACGGAGGCGGCACGATGGAATTCACGTCCATCGAATTGCTCTGGGGTCCGCTTCGGGTCACCGCCAACGGAACCCTAGCGCTGGATGGAGAGCTGCAACCCGTCGGCGCCTTCGCCACGCGGATCGCCGGTCTCGAGCAATTCATTACGGCGATGGAAACCAGCGGGGTCCTGTCGTCCAGCGACGCGGCTATCGCTCGGATCACCTTGGCTGTTCTGACCCGCGCGTCGGACGATGGCGGTCCCGACCGGGCTGAAATCCCCATCACCCTGCAAGATAGAATTCTTCGATTAGGACCGGTTGCGCTGGTCCAATTTCCGCCGATCGCCTGGCAGTAAAATTCGCCAGATCTACTCTTCGGCCTCGTCGTCGCCGTTCTCGGTGTACTGAAAACGGCCGGCCTGACCCGCTTCGACGACACCGCGGCGAATGGCCCGGGTGCGTGTAAACAATTCCTCGAGCTGGTCGCCATCATCCCACCGGATCGCGCGCTGCAGGGCGGTGAGGTCTTCGGTGAAGCGGCCGAGCATTTCCAGCACCGCCTCCTTGTTGCTCAAGAATACATCGCGCCACATAACCGGGTTGGATCCGGCGATGCGCGTGAAGTCGCGAAAACCACCGGCTGAATATTTGATGACCTCGGCGGTCGTCACCACGTCGTCGCCCGCGCGTTCGACCTTCAACTCGCTCTCCAGATCGGCCGCCGTAGCGACAATGGTGTAGGCGATCAAATGGGGCAGATGGCTGGTGATCGCCAAGACCCGGTCATGGTGGGACGCCTCCATGATTTCGACATCGCTACCGACCCGCCGCCACATCTCCGAGACCCGCGCCACCGCCTGGGCGTCGGTGCCCTTCTCCGGGGTGAGGATGGCCCAACGATCCCGGAACAATTCGGCAAACCCCGACTCTGGCCCTGAATGTTCGGTGCCGGCGACCGGATGGCCCGGCACCAGATGCGTGCCGGCGGGAAGCACCGGTTTAAGCGTGCGAATAACCTCTTCCTTGACCGAACCCACATCGGTCACTGTCGCGCCGGCCGCAAGATGGGGGGCCATCGCAGTGGCGACGTCGCCATAAGCGCCGACGGGAATGGCCAGGACCACCAGATCGGCGCCGGCGACCGCATCCCCAAGCGCCGCGTGGACGCTATCGGCAATGCCGAGTTTTTCCGTAGTCGCCCGCGTCGCCGCATCGGCGTCGTGGGCGGCAACATGGCGGGCCAGGCCGCCGGATTTTAACGCGCGGGCAAGCGACGACCCGATCAGGCCAATGCCGATGATCGCCACACGTTCAAAGAGCGGAGTGTCAGTCATTTTTTTCGAGAAACTCTTTCAGCGTATCGCGCACAATAGTCATTTCTTCGCGCGTGCCCATCGACATGCGCACCCAATCCGGCAGACCGTATCCCCCGACGCGCCGGGTTACGATGCCCTTGTCGAAGAGATACTGATAGGCCGCTACCGCATTTTTCGGCGACTCCGGGTCGAAGTGAACAATCACGAAGTTGGCGACCGACGGATTGACCGTCAGCCCCATCGCCGTCACCTCGTCTGTGAACCAACGCAAAACCTCGCCGTTATGGCGGCGCGAATTATCGGTGTGCTCACGGTCGCCGAGCGCCGCAATGGCGCTGGCGATAGCTGGAGCATTCACGTTGAAAGGCGGCCGGATACGATCGAGAATGTCGATGATCTCGGTCGGGCCGTAGGCCCATCCGACACGCAGGCTGGCGAGCGCAAATATTTTCGAAAACGTCCGGGTCATCACCACATTGTCGTGGGCCCGCACCAATTCGATACCGGGCTCGTAATCCGCTTGGGTGACATATTCCGCATAGGCAGCGTCGATCACGAACACCACGTTGCCGGGCAACCCGGCATGCAACCGCGCCAACTCCGCACGGGTCACGAACGTGCCGGTCGGATTGTTGGGGTTAGCCAGAAAAACGATGCGGGTACGCTCGGTGACCTTGTCGAGAAGCGCGTCGACATCGGTCGTTAAATTCACCTCCGGAGCCGACACTGGCATGGCGCCTACAGCGTGGGCGGCAATCGGATACATCTGGAATCCGTGCGCGCTATAGACGACTTCGTCGCCGACACCGGCATAGGCCAGCGCGAGCAGATCGATAATCTGGTCCGAACCGGTACCGCAAATGATCCGCTCCGGTTCCAGGTCGTAATGGGCCGCCAAGGCCTGACGCAGCGATCTGGCATCAATCTCGGGGTAGCGCCAGAGATCGGCGGCGGCATTGGTGTAGGCTTCGCGCGCGCGCGCGCTGGCCCCGAAAGCGCTTTCGTTCGAGCTGATGTTGATGCGTTGCCCCCCGCCTGCCTTGGCCTCGCTGCCGGCATAGGGGGTCACCCTCAAAACACCATCTTTAGCCTGTGGTCGCGCCACGTTGGTCATGTTCCTCGATACTGCCTCGGGTCAGCCGGTAATGCCGAACGGCGTTGCGTACACGCCAACCTGCCAGACAGCTGATGCCGGCAACGCCAAGCGTACATTGGCCAACCGCGGGTCGTCCAACGCCACATATCCGGCAATGTCGGTCAAGTGCAAATGGGCACCCGGCCGGGCAGGATCGTCATACGAGACCGAGTGCGTGGAATCAAATCCGTTCGCCGCCAAAACCTCGCGAACACGGTCGCGGCTAAAGGGCTCGTTGCATTCGAACACGATCAAGCTGCGGTCGTCGCCCGACGGATCGGCCTCGCCGCGGGCGATTACTAGAGCGCTCACTTCCGCGCCATCGCCCGACAGGACAAATGGCACGCCGGCGACGACTTGCACCGCCGCATCGCCGGTGCGGCCATATACCAGGGGCCACCAAGGCACGGCGTCGTCCTGGCGCGGTAGCGGCACCAGCCCGACCGATGCCTCGCCGCTGGTGACGGCTGTGACAACCTGCGCCGGCGTCGGAACGGGCATGACCGGGGCGGCGGCGCCAAAACGTCCGCGCGCCAGCCGGTCGCCCGTCACAACGTCGCCGATCGGGCAATACGCTATCGTCAGGCCACCTTGGATCAGCGTGGAGGCGCCGATGATTTCTCGCCAAATTCGCACCACCGCAGGGGCCGGCAATTTGCCGTCATTGCGCGCCAGCAAGCGCCGCAGGAGCAATGCTTCGCGCGCGGGCCGGAAAACAGCGGCCTGTTGGCTGTCTTTCAAGGCACCGATATCGCCGACCAACGCGGCGCGGCGCATCAATAAATCGTGCAGCGCGTCATCGACGGTGTCGATTTCGCGGCGAAGCACGTCGAGGCTGGGAGGCGCGTCGTTCATCTTTCGTTTCTTCCCGGGAAAGGCGCCACTTTGTAGTGCGATGGCGGCGTTTTGGCAAAGAAAACGTTGACACCCGCGCGCCGGCCAACCTAGCTATGCGTCCGGTCGCGATGGCCGTCAATACTCAAGGCCACGGGCGAACCGCGCTTAACCATGTCTATCGTTTCCAATTCTGGCGCCCCAAAGACGGGCTCGATCGCCGTCGAACCGGCGGTCACCGATCTGCCCGGGCATACTATCGTGCTCGGCGAGACGGTCCCCCTTGAGCTTGTCTCGGGCCAGCACCTTGGTCCGTTCACCGTCGCCTACCAAACCTACGGCAGTTTGAATGGCGATAAATCGAACGCGGTTCTGATCTGCCACGCCCTAACCGGCGATCAATACGCCGCCGAGACCCATCCGATCACCGGCAAGCCGGGATGGTGGGGCACGGTCATCGGATCCGGGCTGCCGATCGACACCGACCGCTACTTCGTCATCTGCATCAATGTTCTCGGCGGCTGCATGGGCACGGCCGGACCGAAGGATATTAATCCGCAAACCGGTAAGCGGTTCGGATTGGACTTTCCCCTCATCACCATCACCGACATGGTCGCCGCGCAAAAAACTGGTGATCGA
>JBLHHE010000188.1:0-5296 GCA_047616465.1 Alphaproteobacteria bacterium | reverse complement strand
ATGGTTAATTTGTTAGCAGTAGCTTAATATCATGGTTAAAATGAGTCGAGTCGAGTAGCCAGTTTCAGACCGTGAACCTGGCTAATGCCTGTTCCGATAAGGTCATGCCAAGGCCAGGGCCGTCCGGCAGCAGTACCTGGCCGTCCTCCACGACAAGCGGGTTTTCGAACATATCTTCCCACCATTCCATGTGTTCGAGCATCAGCGCGTGGGGCTGGGCGGCAAGAACATGAGCGGAAGCCTCGGTAAACAGGTGCGAGGAGACCGGCTGGTTGTAGGCTGCACAAAGGGTGGCAGCGTTGAGGTATTCGGTGATACCGCCCATACGCTGCAGGTCGGGCATCAACACATCGGCGGCCCGCACCTCCAAATGCTGTTTCATGGCAGCCGAACCATAGGATGTTTCACCGGTCGCCACTCGCATGTCGAGGGCCGCTGTGACCCGGGCGCAGCCCTCCAAATCGGTATAAAATACCGGCTCTTCCAGCCAAAAAATGTCGAGGAGCTCGAGCAGCCGACCGGCGCGGATCGCCACCGATTCCGGCCAAGCCTGGTTAACGTCCACCAACAGTTCGATATCCGAGCCCAATGCCTCACGTACGAGCCGGACACGTTCGATATCGGTCATAAAATCGGCGCAGCCGATGCGCATTTTCATCGCCCGGTGGCCTTGCGCGCGGAACGCTTCGGCCTCGGCGATCACCTGATCGACCGTATAGTTCAGCCAAAGTCCCGACGAGGCATAAGTCGTCACGCGAGTGCTATCGCCGCCGAGATAGCGGTAGAGGGGCAGTTCGGCCGCCTGCGCCGCCAAATCCCAGCACGCCGTGTCGAGGGCCGAAAGCGCCATCATCGCCGCGCCGGCATGGCCGAAGAAATTCAAGTCGCGCCACGCCGCGGCAAAGTTCGCTCGCACCGCACGCGGGTCGCGGCCCTCATAGATCGACGCCAGATCTTCGGTCAGCGCCGCTAACGCCGCCGCCTTCGACGCCTCGAAGGCAAAGCACCAGCCGATACCAGTTAGCCCGGCGTCGGTGCGCAGGCGCACGAAGACGGTATGGGCATGGGTAAAATCATGCGCCGAGGTGCGGATCGGTTTGCGCAGCGGGATCGCTAGCCGCTGAATGTCGATGGTGCTGATCTTCATCGCGTAAACCTCATAGTATGCGCTCGCCTGCACGTTTTTGACCGCCCCCTGACGCGGACCGCTATCGGCGTTAAGTTAGCACCGTCACAATCGTGGGCATCGGAACCCACCAGGATAAGCAGAGTTAGGGAACAGGGTCATGAGAATTCTTATATTGGGCGCCGGCGCCATTGGCGGCTATCTCGGCGGGAGGCTGACGGAAGCCGGTGCCGATGTGACCTTCCTGGTGCGCGATGCACGGCGGACCCAACTCGACCGCGATGGCCTGCGCCTGCGCTCCGTATTCGGCGACCTGGATTGCCCGGTAGCGACGGTCAGCGCCGGCGAATTGACGCCCGACTACGATCTGGTGATCCTCACCTGCAAGGCCTACGATTTGGACAGCGCCATCGAGGCCATCGCGCCGGGCCTGGCTCCCGACGGGCTGGTTCTGCCGATCCTCAACGGGCTCGGCCATATGGCCACGCTGAATAGCGCCTTCGGGCAAGAGCGAGTGCTCGGCGGCACCATCAAATTATCGGCCTCACGCCTCGACGATGGTACCATCAAGCATAATAACGACTGGCACTGGTTGCGCTTTGGCGAGCAAACGGGCGGGCTGAGCGAACGGGTGCAGGCGGTACAGGCCGCATTCGACGGCGCCGTTGGGCTCGAGGCAGTAGCGCTGGACAATCCCATGCAGGAGATGTGGGAGAAATTCGTCCACCTGGCCACCGCTGCCAGCATGACCTGTCTGATGCGCGCCAATACCGGCCAGATCGTCTCCACCGACGAGGGCGCAGCGCTGTTCCAGCAAATGCTCGACACCGCGGCCGAGGTGGCGCGGGCCAGCGGTTATCCGCCGAGCGCCGAATTCATGGAGAGCTACCGCGCCCTGTTCGCCGATCGACAAGGCGCCTACGCCACCTCGATGCTACGCGATATCGAGGCCGGCAACCGAACCGAGGGCGAACAGATTGTCGGACTGCTGCTGCAGCGCGCCCGCGACCTGGAGATCGACAGTACTTTACTGACCGCCGCTTACGCTCACCTCAAAGCCTACGAAGCCCGCCAGGCCAATGGCGGGGCAATATAGTTGGGAGGAACCGAAAAATGACTGACAGCTTCGACAAAGTCGCATCCCACTACGGTGCGGCGGGCATCGGCGAGCGCATTCTCGCAGCACTTCAAGAGGAAGGCATCGATATCGATGCGCTGACACCGAAAATCCTCTCGCCGTTCGACCAGTTCCATACCCGCGGCATCTTGGCGACCCGCGAGCACGCGGACCTCGCCGCCCCAACCGAGGATATGCACGTGCTCGATGTCGGCTGCGGCATCGGCGGTCCGGCGCGATACCTGGCCTCGACCTATGGCTGCCGGGTCACCGGCGTCGACCTGACGGAAGAATTCGTCGCCGTCGCCAAGATGCTGACCGAGCGCTGCCGCCTCGACCATTTCGTCGATTTTCAACAGGCTAACGGGCTCGACCTGCCGTTTGACGATGCCAGTTTCGACATGGTGTGGTGCCAGAACGTGACCATGAACATCGAAGACAAGGCCGCCTTCTATCGCGAGATCGCCCGGGTGCTGAAGCCGGGCGGGCGCTTCACCTCGACCGAGATGGCTACCGGCGCCGCCGGACCGCCCCATTTCCCCCTGCCATGGGCGCGCGTGCCTGAAATCAGTTTCCTCGCACCCCAGGAGGAAATGCAGGCGGCGCTTGAGGCCGCCGGGTTCCGCATCGTCGAGTGGCGCGACACCAGCGCGGATGTGATCGCGGCGGCACAGTCGCAAACCGAACGGTCCCGCCACGGAAAACTCGGCATTAGCCTGATCGCCGGTGCCGACACGCCCGAGCGCGTGGCCAATTCGGGGCGCAGCCTCGCCGAAGGCCGCCTCGCCAACGTGATGATGGTG
Source organism: Alphaproteobacteria bacterium (assembly GCA_047616465.1). Taxonomy (GTDB): domain Bacteria; phylum Pseudomonadota; class Alphaproteobacteria; order UBA6615; family UBA6615; genus JABDJY01. The sequence continues at coordinate 2,250 of JBLHHE010000188.1, read as the reverse complement.
GCCGAGAAATAGGCGTACGCTAGACGATGTGTTCCGGCGGTAGGGGTGCGTGTCCGGCGATCATGTCGGAAGCCTTTTCCGCGATCATTATCGTCGGCGCGTTGGTATTGCCGCCGACCAGGGTTGGCATGACCGAGGCATCGACCACGCGCAGGCCGTCGACGCCGCGCACTTTCAAAGTCTCGTCGACCACCGCCCCGTCATCTGCCCCCATGCGGCAACTGCCGACCGGGTGATAGACCGTGCTGGCGGCGCTGCGCACAAAGGCATCGAGCTGGGCATCGCTGGCCACCTCGGGCCCGGGCCAAATTTCACCGCTGCTGTGGCGCGCCAGTGCCGGGCGGGTCATCACATTGCGCATCGCCTTGAAGGCTTCGCGCAGGGTGGTGCGGTCGCGTTCGGTCGATAGATAGTTGGGCTGGATCGCCGGCGCCGCCGCCGGATCGGCCGAACGAAGAGTAATCTCGCCGCGGCTTTCCGGCCGCAACAGGCAGGCATGGCACATAAAGGCGTCGGGGCGCGTGTGGTCGGTGGTCGGCGCGGAGAAGGGCTGGCGGATCAGCGACATCAAATTACCGGCGCTGAAATGGAACTGCACATCGGGCATTTCAAGCTCGGGCACGGTACGTATGAAAGCGCCGCCTTCCAAGGGGAACCCCGCCGCCGGGCCGGACCGCAACAGCACCGCGCGGGCCACCGCGAAAGCGCCCCGCTCGAGCCGGGTTAAATCGTCTGTCAGGGTTTTAACGGTGGCGGCGTGGACCGTATGGATATTGGAATGATCCTGCAGGTTGCGGCCGACCTCGGGCAAATCGACCACCGGCGCGATGCCGTGGCTACGCAGATGATCGCCATCGCCAACCCCCGACAGCATGAGGATTTGCGGTGAATTGACCGCACCGGCCGCGAGCAGAACCTCGCGCGCCGCATGAGCCATAATCTCCCGCCCGCCCTGGCGGTAGACAACACCCTCGGCGCGCCCGTTAGCTATGGCGATGCGCTGGGTTAGGGCTTCAGTTTCCACCGTGAGATTGGGCCGCGACAGCGCGGGGCGCAGATAGGCCGCCGCCGTGCTCCATCGTCTGGCGTTGCGGATAGTGAACTGATAGCGCCCGAAGCCTTCCTGCTCGGCGCCGTTGAAATCGGCATTGACCGGATGGCCGGCTTCGCGTCCTGCCTCTATGAAGGCGTCGAACAACGGGTTGTCGTGGTGCGCCTCGGTCACGTTGAGCGGGCCGGAGCCACCGTGAAACGCATCGCCGCCGCGCTCGTTACCCTCGGCCCGTTTGAAGTAGGGCAGCACATCGGCATAGGACCAGCCGGCCAACCCCTGTTGACGCCACAGATCGTAGTCGCGGGCATGACCGCGAATATAAATCATGCCGTTGAGCGACGACGTGCCCCCCAGGGTCTTGCCCCGGGGCCAAGTGATCCGACGATCATCCAGGTTTTCTTGAGGCTCGGTTTCGTAGGCCCAATTGTAGCGCGGGTTGGGGATCATCTTCGCCAGCCCGACCGGAATATGAATGAACGGGTGGCGGTCGCGCGGACCGGCCTCGAGCAACAGGACGCGCACATCCGGGTCGGCGCTTAAGCGGTTGGCCAGAACGCAACCGGCGCTGCCAGCACCGATAATCACATAATCGAATTCGGTCATTTCCCGAAGAGCCCCGCGCGACGACGGCGCTACTGACGCTTCAAATGGGCGAGCACAGACCGCACGATGCTGCCGTCGAGCGAGCGCGTGAAGCGCAGCTGCATTTCGTTGTCGGTGAGCAGCGTGCGCACATATTTCTGATATTCCAGCACGCCGCGCTGCGAGATCGTGATGCTGTGGATCTCGAGCGCCCGGTCGTCCACCCGGGCCCAGATGTAGGGCGAGCCCGACAGCGGTTCACCCGTCGCGGTCATGCGGTAAATGCCGGGCTTATCGACCTGCACGAACGGAACGCTGAGCGAGGAGTGTTTGACTTTGTCTGCCCGTGCGCCACCCGATGGCCGTCGCGTTGCCCAGGTGACGCTGAAGCCGTCAGCGGTTGGGTCGACTGTCACCTCAAGCTCGCGGTCGATGAAACCGACACTTTCAGCCGGCGCACCGTTTTCAGTGATGCCGCTACCGACCCAATGGCCGACAAAGGGATCGATAGGCGCCGCCCGCGCAGACGAAGCTACAGGCAAAATTGCGGTAAAAAACAGGACCGCGACCACGACAAAAAAACGCTTCAAGGGGGTATCTCCTTCTTGGCCGAA
>JBLHHE010000187.1:0-5317 GCA_047616465.1 Alphaproteobacteria bacterium | reverse complement strand
TTGTTACCGGCATCCGTGTTGACTTCCATCTCGATTTCTACGCCGTAGGTGATGCCGTTGTCCGCCGTATTCTTCGCGGTGACTTTAATCTCGGCCTCAGGAATGCCCAAGCGATATCCCCGACCATAACCAGCTGACTGGTCTTCATCGCGAAGCACGGCTTGGAAAAACACCAATCCCTTTAGGCTAACACTCATGCTATCGCCCGAACCTACAGTACCAGCTTGCGCTGGTGCACTCAGCAAGGCGGCGCCAACCAGGGCGGTACTTGCTAGAAGAGCTTTTTTCATTTTAATCCAACCTCCATAAATCTTGGACTTGCGTCCGCGTTCGTCCCGTACGGGACTCGTCAACTTCTGTGTGCACTGGCGCTAACGCGGACGCCAGACCTTTGCACTGAAGCCTTACCGAGGATAAAAGCGCAGAATCTATGGTAATTGCAACGCTTTACGTGTTGTTTGTGTCACGAATTCACTGCGCTGTGACATAACCGCAACAGGTGTTAATTAACCAGTAATACTTTAGCGAAAAATCGCTCAGAATGCTCGAGTACCGCCATGAGGCCCGGGCTAAGCGGGGGCGATCGCCTTCATGGCGGCCAAACTGGAGATCAGTTTCTCTCGCACGTCGTCGGTGAGTTGTGGAAACTCGGCGGCCAAATCCGCCAGTGAAAAATTTCCGCGAGCGATGATCCAAGCGAGCGGTTCGGCAAGTTCGCTGGGGATTGGCACGGTGGCCTTCGCGCTGTGCAGGGCAAATTTCCCGCCGGTATTGACCACATCCAGACTGTGCACAATGACCTCGAAACAGTCGTCGGACTTACGCTCAAGCGCATCGGCCGGCAGATCAAAGCCTCCGCGGTAATAGCGAAAGGTGTCCCGGTAGGCCTCCAGGCGATCGGCAAGCTCATCGCCTTTGCCGATCTCATGCAAGCGCTCGGCAAGCGCAGCGAGCCACAGGCGTCGTCCCTCGGGCCCACTTTCGGGCAGCGGTATGTTGGAGCGAAAAAGCGGGTCTGCCATCGCCTGCTCAAAAAGCATTGTGAGCGCATCGACCCCGATAATGTGGGTGATGCCGAAGGACAGATGGATGGCGCCATCGCTGGAGGCTAGCGCATCATGATATTGACCGCGCGGGATATAGAGCAGATCACCCGGCCGTAGGGTTACCTCGGCCGCAACGGCGCCCCGGCGTTCGTCTTGGTAGGCTTTGTCTAGGCTCTTAAAGTCTTCATTGGCGATTGGCCTGTCGAGACGGCCCTCATAAATACGCCACACCTTTTCGCCGGCGACGTGCAGGGCGAAAACTTCGTGCGTATCGAAATGGGTGTCAAAGGCTTGATGCTGGTTCCACGAGCAATAGAGATTGCTTTGGGTCCGCCCGCCGAGGCGCTGTTCCAGCGCCGCCGCCGCGGCCGCCGTACCGGCCCATAATGTATCGATGTCGTTGGCGACCAGGGAAGCGCCGCGCCGCAGCCAGCTTTTTACTTTCTCGGCGTCCGGTTGCAAGCTTAGCTGATTGGTGCGGTCAATCGCTTCGCGGCAATACTGGTCGGCGGGGATCGCCTTGGTATCGAGGAACAGACCAAGCGAGCTGGGGCTCCAAATCGACGTCATGTTGAGCATGTTTGTGAGAATCTCCCACGACATCACGTCGGCGAACTTGTTGGTGTCGGCGGCACGAACATGAAGGAACTGGCGATCGTGATAGGTTGAGAAGAACTCTTCTTCGCTCACGGGCGCGATCAGGTCTGTAAAGCTGCGGATGCGATTTGACATGGCACCTAATATAATACGTTGCACGGACAAGCGGAATTTCAGATTTGGACTTTATACCGGTGGGACGAACATGATGGACGATGTTGCCAGCAATATAGCCAATGTTAGTCAGCGTATAGCGGCTGCCGCCCAAGCGGCCGACCGTGACGTTGCCGATATTACCCTTATTGCTGTCAGCAAGGGCCAAGTCGATACACGCCTCGACGACGCCCTGGCCGCTGGTCAGCTTGTGTTTGGCGAGAACCGGGTGCAAGAAGCGCAGGACCATTGGGCGCCGCGCCGCGCCGGGCGAACCGGTCTGGAGCTGCATCTGATCGGTCCGCTGCAAACCAACAAAGTGCGCGATGCGGTAGCGCTGTTCGATGTCATTCAGACGGTCGACCGGCCTAAATTGGTCGATCGCCTTGTCGCTGCGTTCGATAAATCCGGCGTTGCGCGCGATTGTTTTGTGCAGATTAATACCGGCGAAGAAGCGCAGAAGGCGGGAATATGGCCCGAAGCCGCCGATGAATTCATCGCCTATTGCCGCACGGCCGGGCTACCGGTCGTGGGCCTGATGTGTATTCCCCCGCTGAGCGAAGCCCCGGCGCCGCATTTTGCCTTGCTGCGCACCATCGCCGAGCGCAATGGGGTGTCGGTATTAAGTATGGGTATGTCGGCCGATTTTGAGACGGCGATAAGTCTGGGGGCGACCCATGTGCGGGTTGGCACCGGCGTGTTTGGGGCGCGCCAGGTAGGTTACGGAGCGGCGCCCTGAGACCCTGTTACTTGCAATGCCATGTCGGGCGTGAGCCGGGGCAATAAGTCGATCAAGGTCTGGCGGGCCACGGCAACGCAACCTTGTGTCGGCGCATAATCAGAGGTGGCGCAGTGTACGAATATGGCGCTGCCGAGTGGGGGGCGCGGCGGATCGTCGTTATGGCCGATGACAATGATGACATCGTAGAGATTATCCGTGCGCCACAGCTTCTCGTGGGACGCCTTGAAGGGCCGCTCGACGAGGCGGTTATAATCGCGGTGTAGCGGGTCGTCGCACCAGCCATCGTCGGGGGTCAGCGCGCGCAGGGGTAATCCGCTTGTCGGCAGAGGCAGACGGTCGGGACGATAGAAAACGCGCCGCAGCAGGAACTCCCCTATCGGTGTTGCGCCGTCGCCTTCGCGTTTCTCCTGTTGAATGCCGTTGAGCCCGATCGCGCACGGATATTCCTGGTTTTCGAACCGCAGAAGGCCGCGGCTTTGTTCGGTCGGGTAGACGCTCAGCATGACCTTATTATAGCGGAATTATGGCGGGTTAATCGAACCGGATACCGCTCTAGCGGTTACGTTCGAGCTGCAGCGTTTGATATTTACCCAGCGCTTCGAGCATTGCGTCGCTGATCCAGGGCTGGCCCTCGACTTTTTGGGCCGCCCGACCGTTTTGAGCTGCGCCTTGAACCGACTTCGCATCGGCGATTGCGGCGTCAAGCCATGCCGGACGTGCTACCGGATTTAGCGCGCCGGCGCTCGGGGCGCTCGCCGCCGCCGCGCGGCCAGCGGTTACAACTGGACTTGTGTTTCCGGTCTGCGTGGAAACGGCTGTTGGCAAATTGTGCGCCGTATCGTTTGTGGCGCTGCCTTGAATGACATCTGTAGCACGCGCCAGGGACGGCAATTTACGGGGCCCGTTCCAATTAATTTCCGAGCCACTGTTTACAGTAGCCGAGGCAACCGCGAGCTGTGGTGCGCTCGGAGGGGCGGTCGCTCGGGCGAGAGACGGTAACACTCGGGGACCGTTCCAAATAATTTCCGCTGTGCCGGCTGTGGTCGCTAGGGTGGTCGCGGCTGTCGAGGTATGGGGCGTTACCTCAGCAGCGGGGGCTTGCGCGTCGGCTAATTCCGGTGCGCCGTCAATGTCGCTGAGCAGCGCCAGTGCATGGCCCGCTAGGTCGTCGCCGCTGGCTTCTTCGAATATTAGATTGGCCACGGACGACGCAAAACCCACCGGGCCGCCAAACAGTGCTCCGCCGATAAGCCGCGCAGGCGCCGCAATCTCGTCACCGGTAATGGCCCGGTAGATTGTCGAAACAATAGGAATGTGCTGCAGCGGATTGATGATATCGAGCAGGTTTTCGAAAAAACTGGATGCATCGTCCGCAAACGAAATAGCCTTCGTTTCGGGCATCCCTTCATGCAATCCCGGTATATCAAATTCTACTGATGCAACTGATGGCACAGCCAATTCCTTTCCAAGTCACTGATGGAAATGCAATCGCGGTGCCAATTATCGATGTAATCAAAACCCCCAGATACCGGGGTTTTATGGCGTAGACGGCGGCCAATCTTAGGCTTGTTTAGGGCGTTATCGGGCCGGTGTAGGCAATTATTGCCTATGGATCCCTAAAGCAGGTGACCGCCGCGGTTTTGTTTGGTCGCCAGATAGCGCTCGCTATGGCGGTTCGACGGAAACGTGTGCGGCACCCGTTCGACGACCTCAATGCCGCCTTCGGCGAGGGCGGAAACCTTTTGTGGATTATTGGTCAACAACCGTACTTGGGAAATTCCCAACTGCTTGAGAATTTCCGCTGCCGGTTGATAGATTCTTTCATCCGGGTCGAAGCCCAACTGTTCGTTGGCGTCTAGGGTGTCGAAGCCCTGATCCTGCAGCTCGTAAGCCCGTAGCTTGTTGACCAGGCCAATGCCGCGGCCTTCTTGCGCCATATACAACAGCACGCCGCCGCCCGCTTTATTGATTTCACTAACGGCGCCGCGTAATTGGTCGCCGCAATCGCAGCGCAGGCTGCCCAGAAGATCTCCGGTAAAACATTCCGAATGCAATCGCACCAGCACCGCCGTGTCGCGATCGATATCTCCAATGACGATGGCAAGATGTTCACGACCGCCGTCGGGGGGGCGAAAGGCAATGACGTTGGTGTTTTCGGCCTCGCTTAGAGGGACTGTCGCTTCGCCGACGCGCTGCAGGGTGCGGGCCTCAGCATCGCGATATTGGTGGATATTGTCCAGGTCAACGACAATTAGCGACTCATTGTCCGCCCAGGACGGTAAATAGCCCAATCTTTCCGCCGGCAGGGCGGCGACGACGGTCGCGGGTAACAGCCTGGCTAATTTCGCCAACTCGACAGCCCCCAGCTCGGCGGCGCCCGGTTCGGTTTCACGGTCGATCAGGGAAATCGACAATGCAGACGGCTGCTGTTGCGGTTGCGGGCCCGCGGGATCGGCCATCATGCGCACGGTATCTGCCGTGATTCCGCTGCTCAAACTGATCCGAACCGCGCCTTTAGAATGGTCCGTCAGGCCTAAAATAGAGGCGCGGCGAGCCGTTAGCAGTAATGACGGCGCGCTCTTGGAGAGAGCCATCATGCGCGACAGCGCGTCCCGCGTCAGGCCTTCGGCGGCCTGTACGATCAACGCGTGGCCGTTGCCGGCAACCAGCACGATCGCGCCGCGGCGCAAATCGGCTATCGCGCGTTCGACCGATTGCAGCGCTACCGGCAGCGGAGTTGCGGTGCGTGCGCCTTGGGGGGCCGATGTGTTCTCACTCA
>JBLHHE010000186.1:0-5344 GCA_047616465.1 Alphaproteobacteria bacterium | reverse complement strand
TCATCTCAGCGATAAAATACGATCGGTATCTTGCACAAGCGGACCATCTCGGTGGTCGTGGAGCCGATGATGAGGCTGCGGATTCGCGAGTGGCCATAGGCCCCCATGACGAGGAGGTCGATCCCTTCCGAATCGACGACATCTGAGATCACCGCCTCGGGCTGTCCCTGGATGATTTCGGCATTCACCGCATAGCCGGCAGCTTGGAGTATTGCCTGCGCATCGTTGAGCCCTTTATGGGTTTCTTCGGTGTCTGGGCCAACCGTAAGAAGGCGGCACTGCAAACCGGAGAACAGAACGTTTCGCGCGACTTGATCGACGGCCTTCATGGAGCTGGCGCCGCCGTCATAGGCGATCAAAAACTGTTTGATCGGCTTGAACTCGCGCGAGGCGACGAAAACGGGTTTCTGGCAAGCACGGCTGATGCGTTCGAGATTCGATCCGAGATGCAACTTCGCAAAATCGGCGGCTTCGCCCCGCTTGCCAATCACCACCATGTCGGCATCGGTTTCCCATTCGGTGATCGTCTCGACGATGTCGCCGATTCGCAGCCGCGTTGCGACGTCGGCGACCCCAGCCACCTCGATGTTCAGCTTGGCGTCGTCCAGAATCGCCCGACCCCGTTTCTGAGCGAACTTGGCCGTCCGTATGTCGAGATCGCTCAGTTCTTCCAGCAGTGTCGTGCGGGCGCCGAGCGCAATATTTCCGCCCAAATTGGCCGAGCCACTTACCGTTTGACGTCGTCCGAGGACATGCAATACCTCGATCGCCGATCCGGTTTTCTGTGCGATCCAAGCCGCATGATCGCATACGCTCCGCGAGTAAATGGAGGCGTCGACGAGTGCGATAATCTTGGTCATGGTACTCTCCCTAATGGCCCATCAGCCGTTCGAGCGCTCCGAGTTTGTCATGGATCGCAAGCTTATCGACGATGGTCTCGCTGGCCTTGTTAATGCCGACGATTTTGACCTCAGCACCGTTGCGGCGAAACTTCAGGACAATCATATCCAGCGCGGCGACGCTGGAAATATCCCAGATGTGGGCCCGACTAACATCGATTGTCACCTCTTCAAGAGCTTCTTTGAAATCGAAGGCGGCGGTGAAAGCGTGGGCCGATGCGAAGAAGATTTGCCCCTCAACGAGGTAGGTTCTGGCGTTACCGTCGGCCGACAGCGACGACGTAATCCGGAAGATCTGCGCGATCTTCCAAGAAAAAAAGAGGCCCGACATAAGGACGCCGACGAAAACACCGATCGCCAGATTGTGGGTCACAACGACACACGCCATGGTCGCGAGCATGACCATCGACGAACTGCGCGGATGATGCCTGAGATTCTTGAGGGACGACCAGCTGAAGGTGCCGATCGCCACCATGATCATTATGGCGACGAGCGCCGCCATGGGAATTTTCTCGACCCAGTCGCCCAAGACAACAATCACAAACAACAAGAAGATGCCGGCGCAGAAGGTGGAGAGCCGCCCGCGTCCGCCGGATTTTACGTTGATGATCGACTGGCCGATCATGGCGCAGCCCGCCATGCCGCCGATAAACCCGGTCGCGGTGTTGGCGAGACCCTGGCCGATGCATTCCTGATTCTTGTCGCTCGGCGTGTCGGTCAATTCGTCGATGATCGAGGCGGTCATCAGCGATTCCAGCAAGCCAACCGCCGCGATTGCCGCCGAAAAGGGTAGAATGATTGTAAGTGTCTCGAAGGTCAGCGGGATTTGCGGGATGAGGAAGATCGGTAGTGTAGCCGGCAGTTCGCCGAGATCGGCCACGGTCCGCAGTTCCAAGCCGAACACCATCGCGACAGCCGTCAGGGCGATGATACAGATGAGCGGCGATGGAACTGACTTCGTGATCATCGGAAACAGGTAGATAATCGCCAGGCCGGCGGCGACCATCACATAGGTCAGCCACGGGACCCCCAACAATTCGGGAACCTGCGCCAAGAAAATGAGGACTGCCAGCGCGTTGACGAAACCTGTCATTACCGATCGCGACACGAAACGCATGAGCGAGCCGAGCCGCAGGTAGCCGGCGGCAATCTGCAGCAGCCCGGCAAGAACCGTCGCCGCCAGAAGATATTGCAGCCCGTAGTCCTTCACCAATGTCACCATCAGCACCGCGGTGGCTGCGGTGGCGGCCGAAATCATCCCGGGACGCCCGCCGGTGATCGCGACGATGACTGCAATCGAGAACGACGCGAAGAGGCCAACTTTGGGATCGACCCCGGCAATTATGGAAAAGGCGATGGCTTCGGGAATGAGCGCCAGGGCGACGACGAGCCCGGCGAGAACATCGCCGCGGAGGTTTCCGACCCATTGGTCGCGATAGGCAATAAGCGAATTCAAGGATTTATCCGAATGCTTAGCGACGCAGCGCAGATCGCACGATCCGAGCCACGGCGCTACTTGGGTGTCGAGAGCGCTATCCGGCAGGTAATTTCCATAAAATATATGACGCGACGTTTTGCCGAGTTTGGCCGGACGGAACGTTCGTTTAGGGGCGTTTGCGCGGTATTGCAAGAAAACAGCAGGTGATTGCCACCATGCTGCGGGAAACAATTAAGTTCGAACGCCCCCGGTTGGCGGGGGTGCCGGATCACGATTACCCAACCCCGGAAATGACAACTGGACAAAACAGTCCCTAGATCGCGACCTATGGTCTCTCTGTCTTGCACCTGAAACGAATGTGAGTAGTATGCGCAACTGCTGCAGGTGGACGGTGGTCTAAGTCATAAGAAGCCGCCAGCGGCAAATTGGGAGGAGGGCAGTACGCCGGGCGCAAGGTCGGCGCGACACCGGGTCCCTCTGATGGAGATTTTAGGGGTGAGGTTAGCCCGGTGCTTTATTTCGCCAGTGCAGTCGCAGTTACCTACGCATTTTGGCTCGTGCTGTCGGGGCACTTCACGCCAACATTGATGATCATCGGCGCCGTTTCTTCGGTCGCCGTGGTTGCGCTTGCGAGCCGCATGGCGGTGATCGACCGCGAGGGCCATCCGATCTATCTATTGGTGCGCGCCACTTGGTATTGGCCTTGGCTGCTCTGGCAAATCGTCAAATCGGGCATCGATGTCTCACGCATTATTCTGTCGCCGTCCCTGCCGATCAGCCCAACCCTGATAAATGTCACAGCCAGCCAGAAAACGGTGGTCGGCGTCGTGACCTACGCCAACTCGATCACGTTGACGCCGGGAACGGTGTCGGTGGAACTCGAGGACAACGAGATCACGGTGCACGCTATTACCCGGGACGGCGCGATGGATGTGGCGGGCGGCGATATGGATCGCATGGTCACCCGGTTTGAAGGGGGGGCGCCGGAATGATGTTCGCCGTAGCCTTGATCGCCGTTTTGGTCAGCCTGGGCCTGGCCATGGTGCGGGCCATCGCCGGCCCGACCCTGTTCGACCGGGTGTTGGCGGTAAACTCGACGGCGACTTTGGCGGTTCTGACCCTGGCGCTGATCGGCTTCGTCACCGGCCGGCCCGAATTCCTCGACATCGCCATTCTCTACACATTGTTGAATTTGATCGGCACGATTGCCGTGCTGCGCTACTTCCACCCGAGCGAAAACTAGGCGATGGCTGTTCTCATCGACATCTTGAGCTGGATTTTTCTCGTTGCCGGCGGCGCGTTCTGCATCATCGGCATGATCGGGTTAATCCGTATGCCCGATATGTTCACCCGGCTGCACGGGGCGTCCGTTACCGACACGCTGGGGGCGGGCTTTATCATCGTCGGGCTGGTGCTACAGTCCGGCTTCACCCTGGTCACCGCCAAACTGATCATCATTATGGGGCTGATTCTACTGACCAGCCCGGTGGCGACCCATGCGTTGGCCCAAGCCGCGCTTCATGCCGGTATCCGGCCCAAGCTCGATCACGACGAGACCGGCGGCCGTATTGCAGGGGAGGACGAGCCATCGAACTCCTGACCAATACCGTATTGTTGCTGATGATGGTGGTCGCCGTGTTCGGCATCATTCGCGCGCGTAACCTATTCGTCGTGGTGATGCTCGGCGGCATTTACAGTTTCCTGATGGCGACGGTCATGGTTGCGCTCGACGCGGTCGACGTGGCGATGACCGAGGCGGCGGTCGGCGCCGGCATCTCCACCGTTCTGTTGTTGGCCGTATTGGGCCTGGTCAAGTCACGCGAGGCGCCGCTACGCCATAGCCCGATCATTCCGATAATCGTCTGCATGTTGACCGGTGGCGCCTTGATCTATGGCACCATCGCGCTGCCGCCATTTGGGCGCGCCGACAACCCGCAGAACCTGCACGTCGCGCCGTATTATCTCGAGAATTCCGAACATGAGACCGGCTCGCCCAATGTGGTCACCGCGGTGCTTGCCAGTTATCGCGGCTACGACACGCTGGGCGAGACCACGGTGATTTTCACCGCCGGAATCGGCGTGTTGATCCTGCTCACCGGGATACGCCGGCGCCGGCGAGAGGCTGGCGACATCGATAAGGCACCATCCCCATGATGCGGGATACGATCATTCTGCGGGTGGTGGTCAAGCTGCTGTTGCCGGCGATCCTGCTGTTCGCGCTCTATGTCCAGTTCCATGGCGATTATGGCCCCGGCGGCGGGTTTCAGGCCGGTGTCGCGGCGGCGGCGGCGGTCATTCTCTACGGTATGGTGTTCGGCGTACCGGCGGCGCGCAAGGTGGTTCCCCAGCGTATACTCCATGTGCTGATTCCGCTCGGCGTGCTGATCTTTGCCGGAACCGGTATCGCCAGCCTGCTGCTTGGCGCCAATTACCTCGACTATTCGCCGTTCGGCAGCCATGCCGAAGCGGGTCAGCATCTGGGAATTTTGATCGTCGAGATCGGCGTATTCGTTACCGTATCGTCGACCATGTTGGCTATTTTCTATGCCTTTGGCGGCCGCGCCGAGGATGCACTTGCAAGCGAAGAGGACGGCGAATGACCGAAATCCTCGCGACCGTAAATTACTGGGTTACCATTCTCCTGATGATCGGCGGTCTTTATATAGTCGTCGCCCATGGCAATATGATCAAGAAGCTGGTCGGGCTGGGGATTCTCCAAACCTCGGTCTACCTGCTGTTCCTCTCGCCGGGGAAAGTCCTCGGCGGTACGGCGCCAATCCTCGCCGAGGGGTTCGATCTCTATTCCAACCCGCTGCCCCATGTGCTGATCCTCACGGCCATCGTCGTCGGCGTGGCGACATTGGCGCTGGGCATGGCGCTGGTGGTTCGGATCCACGAAGCCTATGGCAGCATCGAGGATGACGAAGTGCACGATATGGAGCGCGAATAATGAGCGCGTTGCAGCTGCACTTGCCGGCCCTGCAGGTCCTGCTGCCGCTGCTGGCGG
>JBLHHE010000185.1:0-5345 GCA_047616465.1 Alphaproteobacteria bacterium | reverse complement strand
CGTTCCTGGCATTTGCCAGCTTTACGCTTCTGATGTGGCTTCGTCGTCGGGCCTAGAGCGACCCGATGGTGGCGATGCGTAGAACGTTCGTGCTGCCCGGCGTACCAAAGGGGACGCCGGCGGTGATGATGACCTGACCGCCGGTCGTTGCAAAACCTTCGCTCTCAGCAATCGCCGTGGCCCGTTCGACCATATCGCGGAAGCTGTGGGCGTCCTCGGTCTCGACACAGTGAACGCCCCAGGCAATCGCCATGCGGCGCGCCGTATCGCGGCTCGGCGTTAGCACCATGATCGGCACGTTAGGGCGCTCGCGCGAGGCGCGCAGTCCGGTCGAGCCCGAATTCGTGTAGCAGATGATCGCCGCCGCGCCGATGGTCTCGGCGACTTGCCGCGCCGCCTGTGTAATGGCGTCGGCGCTGGTCGTCTCCGGAAGAGTCCCATCGCGTTCGATAATCGAGCGGTATTGCGGATCGGTCTCCACCGAATGGGCCACCCGATCCATCATGGTGACTGCTTCGATGGGAAAGCTGCCGACCGCCGATTCCGCCGACAACATCACCGCGTCCGCGCCTTCGAACACCGCTGTCGCCACATCGGAGACCTCGGCGCGGGTCGGGCCCGACGCTTCGATCATCGATTCGAGCATCTGCGTCGCCACCACGACCGGCTTACCGGCCCACCGGGCCGCCCGGGTAATGGCCTTTTGCAGGCCCGGCACCTGTTCGATGGGCAGTTCCACGCCTAAATCGCCGCGCGCCACCATAATGCCGTCGCTCACCGCCATGATTTCGTCGAGATGATCCATCGCGCGGGGTTTTTCCATCTTCGCCATGACCCAGGCGCGGCCGGCGATGATTTCTTTGGCCTCGGTTATATCCGCCGCCCGTTGGACGAACGACAGCGCGACCCAATCGACACCCAGCGACAGCCCGAAATCCAGATCTTCGCGGTCCTTCGCCGACAGCGCCGTCACCGGCAGGATAGCGTCGGGCACGTTGACGCCCTTATTCGAAGACAGCAGACCGCCGATTTTGACCACAGTGTCGGCGCCGTCGGGCGATACATCGGTAACCTCGAGACGAATTTTCCCGTCGTCGAGCAGTAGCGCCATGCCGGGCTCCAGCGCGGCGAAAATCTCTTTGTGGGGCAACGTCGCCCGATCGGCATCACCCTTTCCCTCATTGAGGTCGAGGCGGAAGGATTTGCCTTCTTCCAGAATCACGTCATCGGCCATGGCGCCGACCCGCAGTTTCGGTCCCTGCAGGTCAACCAGGATGCCGATAGGCCGGCCTAAATCCTGTTCGACGGTGCGGATGGCCTTATGCCACGCCGCCACATCGTCATAGTTGCCGTGGCTCATATTCAGCCTGAATACGTCGGCGCCGGCTTCGAACAGCTTGCGGATCATCTCTGGCGAGCCGCTGGCAGGGCCCAGTGTCGCCAGTACCTTTACATTCCGGGTTCGCCGCATGAGGATTTTCTCTTGTGTCGCGTTGTATCGGCGTCAACGTAACACTACGCCGCGAATTCAATACAACCCGAATTTAAGCCGTCTCATGGTAGCGCTACGTCCCTCACCTGTGCTGTATAGAGTTTAGGTTTTCAGCTCGCGCGATTGCGGGTTTGCGGGGGAGAGAGATTATGCGTGAGTATGGAATCGGCCAATCGGTGCCGCGGGTCGAAGATCGCAGGCTGCTGACGGGATTGGGCCACTATACCGATGACCGCCAGGTCGCCGGCGTAACCCACATGGCCGTGTTGCGGTCCCCCCATGCCGCCGCCCGGGTAACCGCCATCGACAGTGCCGCCGCCGCTGATATGCCCGGCGTCTTGGCGGTATTGACCGCTGCCGACGCCGATGCCGACGGATTGGGAACCATCATGTGCAGCGTCAAGCGGCGTCAGCGCGACGGCCAGCCCATGGTCGAGCCGCCCTTCCCGATCCTGGCCGGTGACGCCGTCAATATGGTGGGGGTCCCGGTCGCCATCGTGGTTGCCGAACGCCTCGACCAGGCCCTCGACGCCGCCGAAATGGTCGACGTCACCTACAATGTCTTGGCCGCAGCGACCGATACCGGCAGCGCCCTCGACCCCGGCGTGCCGCAGGTCTGGGCTGAGGTGCCGAACAATGAAAGCTTCTATTTCACCCTCGGCGACCAGACGGCGGTAGAGGACGCGTTCGCCGCGGCCGCCCATGTCGTCGAACTGGAATTCGTCATAACCCGCGTTTCCGCCAATACCATGGAGCCCCGCGGCGCTATCGGTTTCTACGACCCCAGCGACGAGCGTTACACATTGTATGCCGGCATGCAGTCGCCGCACCGGGTGCGCAGCGAATTGGCGGCGAACGTATTGCGCATCCCCGAAGCGCGCTTGCGCATAATTTCACCGGATATGGGCGGCGGCTTCGGCATGCGCGGCTCGCCGTTCGCCGAACATGCACTTGTGTTGTGGGCCGCCCGGCGGCTCGGGCGCCCCGTCCGTTGGGTGGCGACACGTTCGGAGGCCTTGGCGACCGATTACCATGCCCGCGATAACGTAACGTCCGCAGGCCTTGCCCTGGATAGCGACGGCAAGTTTCTGGGCTTGCGGGTCGCCACGAAAGCAAATCTCGGCGGTTATCTGAGTTTCGCCGGCCCCCATTCGCCGACCAACAATCTCGGCGGCTTATCCGGTGTCTATACGACCCCCCAGATATTTGCCGAAGTGCACGGCGCCTACACCCACACCAGTCCAACCACCGCCTATCGCGGCGCCGGCCGGCCGGAGGCGTCTTATGCGGTCGAACGGCTGATCGATGCTGCGGCCGATGAGCTTGGGTTCGACCCGGTCGAGCTACGCCGCCGCAACCTTATTCCCTACGACGCTCTGCCCTACGACACCGGCTTCGTCTTCACCTATGACACCGGCGACTTCGAGGTGGTCATGGACAAGGCGGTAGCCGCGGCCGATCGCGCCGGCTTCGAAGCCCGGCAGGTGGCGGCGCGTGAACAGGGGAAATTACGTGGACTGGGCATCGCCTGCGTTATCGAGATCGCCGGCGGCCCCCTGCCCATCCCCAACGAGGAAAGCGCCGCCATTCGGTTCAACAGCGACGGCGGCGCGACCGTGGCGATGGGTACCCACTCCCACGGTCAGGGACACGAGACCGCGTTTCGCCAAATCACCCAGGAACTGCTCGGCCTCGACTTCGATCAAATCAATATCGTCTACGGCGATACCGACATGGTTCATCACGGCAAGGGCACCTTTGGCTCGCGCTCGATCAGCGTCGGCGGCGCAGCCCTGCAACGCGCGTCGGAAAAAATCATCGACAAAGCCCGGCAGATCGCCGCCCATTTGTTGGAGACCGCTGAGGCCGATATCCGCTTCGACGATGGCCATTTCATCGTCGAAGGCACCGACCGCACAATCACCCTGACCGACGTCGCCAAGGCAGCCTACAAACCAGCCCAAATGCCCGCAGGCATGGAAATCGGCTTGGCCGAAACCGCCATCGTTCTACCGCCGGGCCCGACCTACCCGAACGGCTGTCATGTCTGCGAAGTCGAGATCGACCCCGACACCGGCGTCGTCGAAATCGTCAACTATGTCGTCGTCGACGATTGCGGGCGCATGCTCAACCCGCTGCTGGTCAAGGGTCAGGTCCATGGCGGCATCGCCCAGGGCGCCGGCCAGGCGTTGATGGAAGAAGTCGTCTATGACGGCGATAGCGGCCAATTGGTGACCGGCTCGTTCATGGACTACACCATGCCGCGCGCCGATAACTTCCCATCGTTCGAGGTGGTCGGCCATGAGGTGCCATCGACCAACAATCCGTTTGGCTTCAAGGGCGCTGGCGAGGCCGGCACCGTGGGTGCCCTGCCGGCGGTGATGAACGCGGTGTGCGACGCCCTGCGCCCCCTCGGCATTCGCCATTTCGACATGCCGGCAACCTCGCAACGCGTGTGGCAGGCGATCCGGGATGCGGAGCGCGCGGCATAGCCGTCAATCGGTAAAGACGCAAAAAAGAACCCGGCCGAAGCCGGGCTCTTAGATATATACGTAACGCGTGTGGATCTATTCGCGAGATGTGTAGAAGTTCGCGAGCTTGACCACATCGGCAGCATCCATCCGGCCTAGAGGGCCATCGCTATAACTTGACGATATGATCTTGTTGTCCGCGCCGACGATGAATTCCGACGGTTGGATTATCTGGCGGCGGTCTTCCCACCACGATCCCAATTTATCGGCGATCTCGCGGGTGACGCCGTAACCGACGGGGAAGTTGACCTCGTCCGCCACTTCCTGCGCCTTGTCCAGCGGATCGATGCTCGCGGCAACGATTTTCACATCTGCTGCATCGAGTTGGTCTTTAAGATTTGCGAAGCCGACTAACTGACGGCGACAGTAGGGTCACCAGTGACCCCGGTAAAACAGGATGACCCGGTACTTTGCGTCCAGACCATCCGGAAGGTCGAGCGTTCCACCACCGACGAGATTAACCGTCATATTGGGAAACGTATCGCCTATCCCAAGCTTATTAGACATTTATGCCCCTTTGATTAAACAACGCTGCGGCACTCGTGAGAATATGTCACCGCAGTCTGTAGACATCATGCAATGAAGACGGGCGTCGGTGCAACGCCGCTATTTCGCAGGCTTACCGCCGCCCTTGCCGCCGCCGCCTCTACCCTCCTTCACATTCAGCGAAACGACCGCCACGGCGCTGCCGCCCTGGCTGTCATCAACGCTAAAGGAAAAGCTGTCGGCGCCGGAGTAATTATTATTAGGCGTGTAGGTTTGGCTGGCGCCGGTTCCCGAAAGAATACCATTCGACGGACCGGAAACGACGGCAAAGGTTAGCGCATCGCCATCCACGTCGCTGCCGGTCAAAGTAATATCGACGGCGGTGTTCTTGGCCGTCGCAACAGATTGATCGTCAGCCACCGGCGCATCGTTCACCGACGCCACGGTAACCGCGACATTAGCGGTATCGACCCCACCCCTGCCGTCGGCGATCGTATAATCGAAGCCGTCATTACCGTTGAAATTGTCGTTCGGCGTGTAGGTGACGCTATCGTCGGAATTAAGCGCCGCAGTTCCGTTGGCCCCTTGGCTGAGAGAGACAACCGACAGGCTATCGCCATCGGCATCGCTATCGTTGGCCACTACGGCAACCGTGATCGCCGTATCCTCATCGGTGACGGCGCCATCGGCGGCGGCCACCGGCGCGGTGTTCGGGGTCGATACGCCGACAGCTATTTCAACTTGAGCCGCCACGCCGTCGGCGATGCCGTCATTGACCGTGAAGAGCAGATCATCGCTGCCCGCGTAACCCGGGTTGGGGGTATAGGTCAGGCTCG
>JBLHHE010000184.1:0-5349 GCA_047616465.1 Alphaproteobacteria bacterium | reverse complement strand
TGGCGACCCCCTGCACCGCGCCGTTCCTCGGCACGTCTATTGGTTTTGCGCTGAGCCGGGGTGCGGGTGAAATCTATGCGGTGTTTTTCGCCCTCGGTATTGGCATGGCCGCGCCGTTCATTCTCGTTGCCTTGTTCCCTGTGTTGGCGACCAAGCTGCCGAGGCCGGGTCCGTGGATGAACTGGCTGAAGAAATTCCTGTCCCTGGCTCTGGTCGCGACGGCGGTGTGGTTGCTATCGGTCATGGGGTTCCAGGTTTCGGCCACTGCGGCGTTCGTCGTCGGCGGGCTGATGGCCGCCATCGCCATATTGTTCGCGCTGCGAAGCTACGCGTCGCCAGCTATGGTGCGCGCGGTTCCGGTAGCCATTGTGATTGTCATCGCCGGCGCCTTTGCGACCCCGGCAACCCTGACGGCCCTGAACCTGAACGGCAGCGATACGCCCAGCGTCATCGCGTCGGATTGGCAGCCCTTCGATCAAGCCGCCATTGGTCCCTTGGTGGCGGCGGGCAATGTGGTGTTCGTCGATGTCACCGCGGAATGGTGCATTACCTGCCAGGTGAACAAGAGGCGCGTGCTGCAGGTCGGCGACGTGGCCGAAGTGCTCAACAATTCCAAAGTCGTCACCATGCGGGCCGACTGGACCAAGCCGAACGCCGATATCGCCAATTATCTGGCCAGCTTCAACCGCTTCGGCATTCCGTTCAACGTGATCTATGGGCCCAATTCGCCGAGCGGCGTGGTGCTACCGGAACTGTTGAGCAACAGCGCCGTGTTCGCCGGCCTCGAAAAGGCAGGATTCAGCCGGAACGTCGCCGCGGCGAGATAATCTTGGCATAATCGCCGGGCGCACTGGAATATTCCGCGAACTGCTTTATCTTACAATCTAATTGACCTATGGGTCTTTTGTAATCGCTGCGGTGGTGCCGCAACGTATGCAGTTTTCAAACAATCATAATTCAATGTCAGAGAGGGCAGAGCAATGGCGATAAGTGTCGGTGATAAAATTCCTGAGGGTGCGCTCGCGCACAAAACGGCGGACGGTATCAACCCTGTTTCCACGGCCGAGCTGTTCGGCGGCAAGAAGGTCGTGCTGTTTTCGGTGCCGGGCGCGTTTACGCCGACTTGTTCGGCCAAGCATCTGCCGGGTTTCGTCCAGCAGGCTGCGGCCATTAAGGCAAAGGGCGTCGATACGGTTGCCTGCATGGCTGTGAACGATCCGTTCGTCATGGAAGCGTGGGGCAAGGATCAGAATGTCGGCGACGCGGTCATGATGTTGGCCGATGGATCGGCCAATTTCGCCAAAGAGCTGGGCCTCGAGCTCGATCTTAATGGGATGGGCCTGGGCACTCGTAGCCAGCGCTTCGCCATGATCGTCGATGACGGCACGGTCACCGAGTTGATGATCGACGGCGCCGGTGAATTCGGTGCAACGTCGGCGGAAAGCGTTCTCGAAAAACTTTAACCGGCTTCACCCCCACCTAAATCCTCCCCCATCAAGGGGGAGGACTTTGTACTGAGGGTCGGTCACCGCCTTAACTCCCTCCCCCCTTGTGGGGGAGGGTTGGGGTGGGGGGTACTAAAAAAAATTTCCGTCTCACAAAACAGCGGCGTCGCGTTTTTGGCGCAGGGCGAGGCCGGCAAGCTCGTCGGCGCGTTCGTTCTCGGGATGGCCGGCATGGCCCTTGACCCAATGCCAGTGAACGTCGTGGGGCGCGATCGCCGCTTCCAGGCGTTGCCATAAATCCACATTCTTGACCGGCTTTCTAGCTGCCGTACGCCAGCCGTTCGACTTCCAATTATGGATCCATTTCATGATCCCGTCGCGCAGATAGGTGCTGTCGGTGTGGATGTTGGCGCGTACCGGCCGCTTCAGGCTTTCCAGCGCCATGATCGCGGCGGTCATTTCCATGCGGTTATTGGTGGTCTCCAGTTCGCCGCCCATCAACTCGCTTTCATGGTCGTTATAGCGCAGCAACGCGCCCCAGCCGCCGGGCCCCGGATTACCTGAGCACGCGCCATCGGTATAAATATCGACAGTGGAAAGTTCGCTCATGGGCCGGCCAGTGTTTCGTCGAGCCCATAGGCGCCCGGCCCCTCGACAGTTTGATGGAAGCGCAGCCGGGTTAAAAACTCCAGCGGGTCCTTGGGCCGGACCAAGGCTTCTTCGTCATGGTAGAGCTTGTCGTACAGCCGGGTGAGCAGGAACCGCAGCGCGCTGCCACGCGCCAACAGGGGCAGGGCGGCGAATTCGGCTGGGGTCAAGGGGCGAACCTCGCCATAGCGGCGCAGCAGGGCGCGCGCCTTGGTGATGTTGAAACTGCCGTCGGCTTCGAAGCACCAGGCGTTGAGGCAGATGCCAAGATCGTAGGTCAGAAAATCGTTGCAGGCGAAGTAGAAATCGATCAATCCCGACAGTTTGTCGCCGAGAAAGAAGACATTGTCGGGAAACAGATCGGCGTGGATCACCCCCGTGGGCAAATCCTGCGGCCAGTTCGCCGCCAAATAGTCCAACTCGGCCGTCAAAATATCCGCCAACCCGGGTTGAATTTCGCCGGCGCGGTCGCGCGATGCCGCGAGCAGTTTTCGCCAACCGTCAAACGACATATCGTTGGCGCGGCGCATCGGGAAGTCGGCGCCGGCGACATGCAGTTGCGCCAGCGCCGTGCCGAGAGCGCCACATTGTTGCGGGGTGCTGCGCTTGGGCCACATGCCCGACAGAAACGACACGATGACCGCCGGTTTGCCGCACAATTGCCGCAAGGCCACGCCATCGCGCCCATGAACGGGTGTTGGACAGGAAATACCGTGCGCCGCCAGATGCTCCAACAGGCCAAGAAAAAAGGGTAAGTCCTGCGGACTGACGCGTTTTTCGTACAGGGTCAGAATATAATTATCGGGAGCCGCAGCGCCGTCCGGCAACGTCTGCAGCAGGTAGTTGGTGTTCTCGACCCCCTCGGCGATGCCTTTACACGACACCACCGCGCCCAGATCGTACTGGGCGGCGAAGGCCTCTAATTCTTCATCGGAAACGTCGGTGTAGACGGCCATTTTATTTAGGCGACGAGCATGCGCGGCAGGTTGAAGCTTACATCTTCCTGGCGCACCGAAATTTCCTCGATTTCGACCGTGAATCGCTCGCGGCAGGCCAAAATGAAATCCGCCACCAATTCCTCCGGCGCCGACGCTCCGGCAGTAATGCCCAGGGTCATATGACCGGCGAGACGGCTCCAATTCATCCAATCGGCGCGTTCGACGAGAAAGGCATCGGCGCAGCCGGCGCGCAGCGCCACCTCGACCAGCCGGTTTGAATTCGAGGAATTGGGGGCGCCGATAACGACAATCACGTCGCAACGCGCGGCGATCGCCTTGACCGCATCCTGGCGGTTCGTCGTCGCATAGCAAATGTCTTCCGAACGCGGCGCGATAATTTCGGGAAAGCGCTGCCGCAGCGCCGCGACGATGGAGGCCGTATCGTCAACCGACAGCGTGGTCTGGGTCACGAAAGCGAGCTTGCTGGGATCGGCCATCTCGAGGGTGGCGATATCGGCTTCGTTTTCGACCAACACAATCGCCCCGTCCGGCAATTGTCCCATGGTGCCGACCACTTCGGGGTGGCCGTCATGGCCGATCAGGACGATCTGGTTGCCTGCTTTGTGCTGATGCAGGGCCTCGTTATGCACCTTGCTGACCAGCGGGCAGGTCGCATCCACATAGAATAATTGGCGCCGCTCGGCCTCTGCCGGCACCGTCTTGGGTACGCCGTGGGCTGAGAAAATAACCCGGCCGGCCTCGGGCACTTCGTCGAGTTCATCGACGAATATAGCGCCCTGACGCTCCAGATCCTCGACCACATGGCGGTTGTGTACGATTTCATGGCGAACGTAGATCGGCGGGCCGTAGCGCTCGATGGCGGTTTCGACGATTTGGATGGCCCGGTCGACCCCGGCGCAGAATCCGCGCGGACTGGCGAGCAAAATGGTCAACGGAGGCTGGGTCATGGTTTTTGCGGTTCGATTGCTGCTGTGGCGCTTGTTCTGACCGCGCACCTCTACTAAGTTTCTCGTCACGCGGCGTTGTGTGTCCCCTAATATCCTAGCATCGCAGCCGCATGCAAGGCGTGGAGAGATGGCGTTATGGCCAAAGGCGAAATTGCGCAAAAAGAACCGATCGCCGTCGATGTTTTGCCCGGGCGCAAATACTGGTGGTGCGAGTGCGGCAGAAGTAAAAAACAGCCCTTCTGCGATAGCGCTCATAAAGGAACCGAGTTCTCGCCGGTCCTATTCGAAACCGACACGGCGCAGACGATCTACTTCTGCTGTTGCAAGCAAACCGGCGACCGACCGCAGTGCGACGGTACGCACAACACGCTTTGAATAAGTCTGGCTTATCTTGATCATTCGACAATATCTGACGGCCCGAAGCAGCGTATTTAGCGTTCTGGCGCTGTTCGCCCTGGGCGCTTGCTCATCGTTGGTTACTGAAACCGCGGTCGCGCCCCCGTGTCCTCACATCGTCATCGTTAAAGATACCGCGGAATTGACAACGTTTCGGCCCGGGCCGGGACGCGATCTGACCGACGTCGTGCTCGACGCCCGTATCAACCGGTTCGAAGGCGAGTGCGAGACCGATCTGGAATCCGACCGCTCGGGCAAGGTCAATGTCGATTTGCAGCTGATTTTCGAGGCCACCCGCGGGCCCGCCAATGAAACGCGGACGGGGGACTTCAGCTACTATGTGGCCATCGCCGACCGGAACGGCGCCATCCTGGCGAAAAAAGTGTTCGCGACCCAGTTTGTGTTTGAGGGTAACCGCAATCGGCTCGGGGGTCTCGAAGAGCTCACCCAAGAGATACCGTTGCGAGCCGGGCAACTTGGCGAGGATTTCGATATTTTCGTCGGCTTCCAGTTGAATGCCGAGCAACTCGACTATAATCACGCCAAGCAGATCCGGTAATTTCCCGGTAATCCACAGTAGAAGCCGCCACGTCGGTTGACTCTGGGCTGGTGGCCGATAATCTCGATATTGGTGGTCGGCGCGAGTCGCACCACCGCAGACGTCAGAAGATCCCTGCGGGAGAGACTGCCCAATTTGGGTGGCGCCGAAGGAGCAACCGCCCCGGAAACTCTCAGGCAAACGGACCGTAGGGTAATGACACTCTGGAAAGCAGACGCCGCCATTTTTTTGGGCGTCTCACCGAAGGGGTAAACCGGCCCGCATTGGGTCGGCGATTCTCTCAGGTTCAGACGACAGAGTGGGGCTAGTGGCGCACCCGTCGGTGCGCTGGGTCGTCAACAGGCCTTGCTGAATGCAGGGAGAGGTGACATGGCCATTGCCCCCGATGCGTCTGC
>JBLHHE010000183.1:0-5350 GCA_047616465.1 Alphaproteobacteria bacterium | reverse complement strand
CCATCTGGAAGAACCGGTCCTGGGCATGCAAATAGCCGAGCGCACGGTAGGCATCCAGAGGGGTATCGGCAAAGATGTGAGGCACCGCATTACCATCGCGGATAACCGTTACCGCTCCGCCCAATTGGGGAATGCGGTCGCGGCCGTCATAGTCCGGCACACTTGTCTCGAGGATAATTGCGCTACCCGCGGCCAGCGCGATGACAACAACAATCGCCAGTCCCGCAAAGCCGGCAATAATGTAGCCAATATATCGCGCGAATTTTTTCATACAGGCGGCCTAAAGATCGACCTGATAAGTCTTCCATTGGCTTAAATAAGCCACCCGGTCGTAGAAAGCGCGGGCCCGGTGATTGTCTTCGGCAGTGAACCAGCGCAACCAGGACCAGCCGCGTTCGCGGCCAACCGCGCTTACCGCTGCGATGAGCGCATCGGCGGCGCCACCACCACGGGCATCGGGCGCGACAAATAGATCGTCAAGAAATCCGGCGTTCGTTCCGGATAGCGGCCGGGGAAGTCCGCGAAAATGCGCGAGACCAATGACCCGTCCCGAGGTCTCACGGGCCAACAGGCATTCGGTGACATGCGCCGGGTCGTGGATCCATTGCCAGACCGTTTCCGCGACCTGGGGGTCTTCCGGCATTTTGTAGAATTGCTGATACCCCTCGTAGAGTTCGCGCCAGCTGTCCTTGTCTTCTGAGCCGGGTGGCTCGACTGAAATTTGCGCCATTACATCCTCCGTTACTTGACCCCATAGCCGCAGGCTGCTCTAGGGGGTGGCGTTCGCAATGTTCTCAATTAGCAGATCAAGGTAGAGGTGCGCTTTGATGCGGTCACGTTCAATTCTTGGATTGAACCCAAAAGGTTTTCACCGGCTCCACTACGCGGAGTGGGGCGAAGCGGGTGATCCTACGATCGTATGCGTCCACGGTTTGAGCCAGAATGCCCGCAGCTTCGATGCTCTGGCGGGAAAGTTGGAATCAACCCATCGCGTTGCCTGTCTCGACGTCGTTGGCCGGGGTCAAAGCGGCTGGCTGGAGGATTCAGCCGGATATAACTATGCGCAATACATGGCCGATGCGAATGCGTTGATTGCGCGCCTGGGTGTCGATCGTATCGATTGGGTTGGCACCTCGATGGGCGGCCTCATCGGAATGATGATCGCGGCAATGCCGAACAGCCCGATACGCCGGCTGGTGGTCAACGATATTGGCCCCTTCGTTCCAAAGGCGGCGCTGCAGCGTATCGGCGCCTACATGACAAAGAATAATCGGTTCGCCGACATGGCAGGCTTCGAAGCCTATTTGCGAGACGTCTACGCGCCGTTCGGCCCGTTGAGCGACGACCAGTGGCAGCGCATGGCGATGTTGGGCGCCCGCAGAAACGACGATGGCACGATTAGCCCGTCCTACGACCCGGCGATAACCGACGCGTTTCGCCAGGGGCCGGTAACCGATGTCGATTTGTGGCCGGTCTGGGACGCGATTTCCTGCCCGACTTTGGTGTTGCGCGGCGCGGAGTCCGACATCCTTTCGGCCGATACCGCTTCCCAGATGACCGAACGCGGTCCCACAGCACGGGTAATCGAATTCGCGGGAATCGGCCATGCCCCGGCATTACAAGCTGACGATCAAATAGCAGCAATACGAGGTTTTCTCGGCGCATGACCGGTATCCCAGTAACGTTTCCACCATTTTGTACCCGAGCCCCCTGGTGGGGTGCCGATCTTCAGACAGTGCGCAATCACATTGTGCACGACTATGCCAATCTGCGGGCGTGGCCGGCGGAATCGTTCTTTTTCCCCATGGCCAATGGCGATCGGTTGAATGGCTCCTTCCATCGACCGGAACATGATCAAAAGCACCCCACGGTAATACTTATTCACGGTTTTACCGGTTGCGCCGACAGCGCCTACATCCTGGCTTCGTCGCGTCATCTTCTGGAGAATGGCTATCCGCTATTGCGGCTTAATCTTCGCGGCGCAGGACCGGCGCGTCAGGGTTGCCGCGAGATGTACCATGCCGGACGGACCGACGATCTCCGGCGCGTGATCGGTGAAATTCCGAAGCGCCTCACCGAGAACGGCTTGGTCGCTATGGGGTTTTCGCTCGGCGGCAGCATGTTGTTGAAATACTTGGGCGAGGCGGGTGATAGCACGCCCCTGGATGCGGCTATTTCCGTATCTGCGCCCATCGACCTCTCCCTGTCTAACAGGCGAATGTCCGCGGCGCGCAACACGGTTTATCATCGTTGGTTGGTTGCCAACACAAAACGCGAATGGCTCGCCGGGCCTTCAACCCTCGACAGCCGCCAGGTTGAAATCGTTCGCCGGTCGCGGTCGCTCCGGGGTCTCGATAACGATGTGGTCGGACCTCTCAATGGGTTTGCCGATGCCGATGACTATTACAAACAATGTTCGGCCGATCAGTTTCTCGGCGCGATAAAGGTGCCGACGCTGATCATGCACGCGGTAAATGATCCCTGGATACCCGTGGCCATGTATCGCCGCGTCGACTGGTCTGCGAACGATAAATTATTGCCGGTCATCGCGTCTGCTGGCGGGCATGTGGGGTTTCACGGTCGTGGCGGCAGGTGGCATGACCGCAACGTCGTACATTTCCTCAAAAATCTAAACTTCGAGGCCAAGACGCTGGCAACCGTCGGCTGACGCATAAAAAAACGGACGCCCTGGGGACGCCCGTTTTTTTATTGCTCAGGATGGCTTTAGCTCGGATCGGGAACCATCCGGATATAAGGTTTCGGTGACTCCCAACCGTCGGGATATTTTTCCCTGGCGGCTTCGTCGGAAACGGCGGGCAGAATGATAACATCCTCGCCCTTCTTCCAGTTGACCGGTGTCGCCACTTTATGGGTCGCGGTGAGTTGGAGCGAGTCGATGGCGCGCAAAATTTCATCGAAGTTGCGGCCCGTGCTCATGGGATAAGAGATCATCAGCTTTATGCCCTTGTCCGGGCCGATGACATAAACATTGCGCACCGTGGCGTTGTCCGCCGGCGTGCGGCCTTCAGCACCGCCGCTGGTGTCGGCGGGCAGCATGCCGTAAAGCTTTGCCACGGTTAAATCGGTGTCACCGATAAGCGGATAGGACACCGGCACGCCTGCCGTGTCTTCAATGTCTTTCAGCCATTTATCGTGATTGTCGACCGGATCGATGCTAAGGCCGATAATCTTGACGTTACGCTTGTCGAACTCGGGCTTTAGCTTGGCCATGTAACCGAGCTCGGTCGTGCAGACAGGGGTGAAATCCTTGGGATGGGAGAACAAGACGCACCAACCATCGCCCATCCAATCGTGGAAATTGATGCTACCGTCAGTCGTCTCAGCAGTGAAATCAGGCGCTGTATTTCCTATTTGTAAAGTCATCGTTCCATCTCCTCTATTTTCCGTCGATTACAGTAGGTCGATTGTGGCAGTTTTTTTTAGTGTAGGTATTATCACGTTGTTGTGGCGCTATAGATTGACAATAAAGCTACTTCAAAAAGTTATCCCGAGAGCGGCGATACGATCGTGGTCTCGACCGTTTCCTCGGGACGCGTGCTTTGCCAGTGGGCGATGTGATCTTGAATGGCCGCCAGAATTACGGTGGCCTTGGCGTCCAAACCATATTCCATGATCGCCGGTTCCTGCAGCTCGATATCGGCCCACATTTTTTGGAACCATGAGAATGGCGGTGGCACCGAAGCAACAGACTTGGGCACCTGAAAAAACCTGAATAGCAAATAGGGCCCCCGGCGAGACCGCGTCAGGGCGGCGATGATGCCGCGGCGCACGGAACTGGAATGGGAGATAAATTCGATGTCTTCCCACGGCAATATATCGACATGCCAGTCGCGCACGTAGATGCCGTTGCTGTCGACCACAACTTGAGGACGGCGATCGCGTATACGTCTGCCTGTCATATAGGCCCAAATCAGAAATCCAATGACGATCGCGCCGATTACTTGCGCCGAACTGGCCTCGACATTCTCGACCCAAAACGGCAGCAGCGCTAAGACAACGCAAATGGCTAAAATAGCCACCAGCTTAAATAGATGGACCCTGGGATTGTAATAGACAAAAAACGGCGGCGGGGCGCCGGTTTCGTCCTGATCGTCGTGAGACCTGGTCATGCGCTTATACAGTGTTAAGCAAACGGGCTGCATCGACCGCAAAATAGGTCAACACGCCGTTGCAGCCGGCGCGTTTAAACGACACCAGCGTTTCCATCATGGCTTTCGTATAGTCAATGGCGTCGGCTTCGGCGGCGAAGCGCAGCATCGCGTACTCGCCACTCACATTGTAGGCAAAAGTCGGCACGCCAAAGCGTTCTTTAACGCGCCAAATAATGTCGAGATAGGGCAGGCCCGGTTTGACCATAACCATGTCGGCGCCCTCGGCGATATCGAGGGCGACTTCGCGCAGCGCTTCGTCGGTGTTTGCCGGATCCATCTGATAGGTGTCTTTGGTCTCGCCGGCCAGAAAACCGGAACTGTCGATGGCGTCTCGAAACGGGCCATAAAACGCCGACGAAAACTTGGCGGCATAGGACATGATCTGTGCCTGTTCGTAACCGGACGTGTCGAGGGCTTCGCGGATGGCGCCAACGCGTCCGTCCATCATGTCGGAGGGGGCAATGATATCGCATCCCGCTTCGACCTGGACCAGGGCCTGACGGCACAGCGCCTCGATGGTCTCGTCATTGGCCACATGCCCCTCACGAACGATGCCGTCATGGCCGTCGGAATTGAACGGATCGAGGGCAACATCGCAGACAATACCCATCTCTGGATGGGCGTCCTTGATGGTGCGGATGGCCTGGCAAACTAGATTGTCCGGGTTCCACGCTTCTTCCGCCATCGGCGTTTTTAGATCCGGGTCGATCGCCGGAAAGATCGCCACCGCCGGGATCCCCAGTGACTTTGCCTCGCCGACGGCGTCCGCTAACAAATCGACCGTGCGGCGTACCACGCCGGGCATGGTCGGAATCGCCTCGGCCGTATCGGTGCCATCGCGCACGAAGAGCGGCCAGATAAAATCATCTGGGCTGAGTTGGTTCTCGCGCACCATCCGCCGCGACCAATCGTAACGCCGGTTGCGGCGCATACGGGTTTGCGGATAGGCGCCAATAGGTGTGGTCGGCCCGCGGCTCATTTCACCAACAATCCTTCTTCTCAATACGTATTACGTCGCGCAACATAACCTTACCGGCGTACCGCTACCACGTCTTCGTTTGGATTAATCCGTCGGTCGCAGATTGTGCCGAGCCGGACGGTTCTTTTCCCTCGTTTGCTTGCGGTCTTGATAACGGTGGCTATTATCGCGCCAAGTTTAGAGAGGGGGGTGACCGGTG
>JBLHHE010000182.1:0-5367 GCA_047616465.1 Alphaproteobacteria bacterium | reverse complement strand
GAACTCACGCTGGGCCGCGGTCGCCGTCGCCAGTGCGCTATCGACCGCCGCGCGCACCTCCGCCGGCCAGCCGTCATAGGTGGCCTTGTGGCACAGCACCACGGCAGGGCCGAAAAAATGGCCGCTCAGCGTAATCCAGCGATGGTGGTTGTGGATGCCCATATTGTAGATGTTGGTGATGGCGTTTTCCTGGGCATCGACGGCGCCCGATGCCACCGACGGCACCAGATCCTTGACGTCGTAGAACACCGGCTCGAAGCCTAATGCGGCGAAAGACTGCATATACAGATCGCTTTTCAGGGTGCGGATTTTCAAGCCGGCGCAGTCTTGCGGATGGCGGATCGGGCGCACACCGTTCGACAGATGGCGAAACGCGTTATCCCACCAGGAGACGACGCGAAATCCCGCAACCTCGTCGATC
Source organism: Alphaproteobacteria bacterium (assembly GCA_047616465.1). GTDB lineage: Bacteria > Pseudomonadota > Alphaproteobacteria > UBA6615 > UBA6615 > JABDJY01. The sequence continues at coordinate 4,946 of JBLHHE010000182.1, read as the reverse complement.
TTGTCAGCTAGAAAGTGGCAAAGAGGGCCGTCGAGCATGGCATAGGCCTGCGCCCGGTCGCGAATGGCGAAGGGGAGATCGAGCAGCGCGAACTCCGGCACCCGGTCGGCTAAATAGCTCGACGCGAAATAACAAAAAGTCATCTCGCCGCTGGTCACCATATCGAGTAAATCGACCGCATTGTGTCCTTGCTGCGTGACGTCGGGCGTAAGTTCGAAGGCGAGATCGTCGCCCAGCGTTTGCGCCAGAGTGTCGCCGAAGACCGTCGCCCCCCGATTATGAACCGAAAACGCGCCCTGATAGCCGCCGAAGCGGATGTCGATTTTAGCCATCGGTAACCGGCGGCCAGATCCGCTTGCCGACCGTCGGCGAGCCGGGCGTGTGCATGGTGTAGCGCACCAGCCGGCCCGACCATTCGTTTTCGTCCAGCGCCGCCGACTCATGGCCGATTTCGAAATGCTCCAGCCGCGCCTCGAGCGAGGTAAACTCATAGAGCACGGAGTATTTCGCCCAACCGGCGACCGATAGCATCACCCGGGCGGCGATGCAGCCGGGCATTTTTGCCATCGCCGGGAGGCGATATTGCGCATACCAGGGGCCGACATCGAATTCGTTTTCCAAATTCGCGGTGCGGAAGCTGCCCATCTGGATCGCCGGTCCCGGGGTCGTCCCGGCTGGCCGCTGCGCCATTTCCGGCCCGTCGATGCGCGCGAATGTCGAGAAAATGCACGGCCGCACGCCTTGGCGCAGGTCGAGCATTTGCCGCGCCGTCCCGGTGAGCGCCGCTTGTTCGTCGACCACGCTGGGCGCTACCAACGTCCAGGGTTCTACCGCGCCGACCAGCATGAGGAACTGGGTGCCGGTGCCGACACCCTCCATACCCTCGGATTTGGGAAAATGTTCACGGACCCTTTTCATGTCGGCGCCGCCGACGGTGTCTTGGTAGTGTGCCGCCCAGGCAATTCCCGGTTTTGATTGCATGGCGGGTAGATATTCGCCGTGGAGCCAATCGAGATATTCGTCACGCCCGTCCTCGGGCAGGTCGTACCATGTGGCCCAAATTGCTTGATCCATCTTTCAGTCCTCCCCGGAACTTTGCAGATAAAAGAATAGGCGGTAGTCCCAACCGGGAGTACCGCCTATCAGCCTAAATAATATTACGGCAAGGGGCCGCCGGTGATATTGCGGAAAGCCGCCGTTGGTGCCTACTTCGCCGCCATCGTTGCCGACGGATCGTTGCGCGGCAACATGACCGGCTCGCCCAGCTCGTCGGACAAATCGGCCGCCGTGTAGACATCCATCACCAGCCGCGCCTCTTCCGGCTTGACCATCACCGGCCGGTCATAGACCACGGCTTCGACGAAATGGACCGTCTCGTCGGCCATCGGTCCGGCGAACACATGGTCGACCGGCTCGCCCGGCATTGACGACATGGGATAGCGAATGCCGTGTTCGGTGGTGTTGAACTGAACCTCTTTGTGGGTATCGTCGATGGTCAGAGCGCCATCGGTGCCGATCACTTCGATCCAGCACTGCGAGTAGTTGGGATAGCCGATGGGCAGGATCCACCCGGCGCCGACGGTAATCGTGGTGCCGTCATCCATGGTGACCATGACCCATTGATGGTCCGGTGTGTCGCTGGTCTTCCTGAACAGCTTGCCCGACGATTGGGAGTAAACGCGGACCGGCTTGCGCGGTTGCAGAGCCCACAACAGAAAGTCGAGATCGTGGGTCGCCTCCATCGCCGCCGGCGACAGTTTCGAGCGGCCGGTGATCTTGGTGCCGAGCTCGCGGGTCACGTTGCGGCTGACCAGGCAGGTCACCGGCTCGCCAATCAACCCTTCCTTTAGGGCCTTGTTTACATAGGCGAACTTCGGTTTGAAACGCTGCGAGTAACCAACCGTGAATTTCAAATTCTTGGCTTCGGCCAGGGCGATACACTCATCGGCCTCGGCGATCGTCGACGATATCGGCTTTTCGACAAAAACGTGCTTGCCGGCTTCCAGGGCCGCCTTGATCATCGGGTAATGGGTCGATTCCGGCGTGGCCGAAATGATAATTGCGTCGAGCTCGTCTTTCTTTAAAAGCTCTTCCCAATCGGTTGTCGCAAATGCGGGGTTGGTCTCGGCCTGAACTTCGGCCAGACGGCCCGGGTTGACCTCGGCGATATGTAGCTCGTCGATCAGCGGACTGCGCGCACATGCGTTCGCGCGAATACCACCCGTCCAACCGGTGCCGATAACTCCAACATTGATTTGCTTCATGTTTCCATCCCCATTTGTAGCAACCCTTACAAGCCACGAGTGATTTTGCACCAGCCTGTTGGGTGCGTGTTTGCCGTTCGTTCGAACTTAGCCAGTCTTATATAAGACTGCAAGCGGTGGCGATTACCATAGACGCGGCCGAAGCTATCGAACCCAGCCCACCTATTGCAAGAGCCACGTTTAAAATCCGTCGCGATCGCGCCACATGGTCTCGCCGATGTCGCAGGGCGGGCCGATACGCGCCCGACTGTCAGCCTGCACCGCGATCGGTCCGGAGACCGGCCCTAAGAATGGCGGCGGCTGTAAGTTGGCGATCTCGAGCACCAGTTTGCGGCGCACCGCCCGGGCGAAATCGTTGAAATCGGTGGCGACCACCATAAAGGCGCCGGTCCCGCCAATCACACAGTCGCGGTAGTACAAATCGAGGCTGCCGATATTGAAGCGCGAAAAAAGTCCGAAGCCTTGATCGAGAATAGGTAGACCGTTGATCGTCACGCCTGCCGACACGGCGCGGTCGCGGGCGACGGTGACCAACTCGCCCCAATTGTTCGGCCCATCGCCGGAGACATCGACCACCCGGCGGCTGCCTTCGAAACCATTATTGTTGAACCAGGGCTGTGCGAATTCGATGGCGCCGCTTATCGACGTTCGGCTGGCGGCGAGCGGAAAGCCTTTTCCCAGGGCATCGGCAAAGGCGTTCGCGCTGGCCGCGCTGTCGATGAGCGTCCAATCGACGATGATCTCGGCATGGCTGAAACCGGCCCATTCGAAATAACCCACGGCGATGCGGCCGAGCATGCCCGTCTCGATGGCATTAATCACCTCAGGGTCGCGAAACGCTTGTATATAGCCGTGGCGTTGGAGTTGCGCTTCATCGGCATCGATACTGCGCGACACATCGACGGCCAGCGCAAGTTCCAGATCGACCGGCGTTTGGGCCCTCGCCTCGGTTGCTGAAAGACCCGCCAGCAGTAGCAGCCAGCCGCCACTTTTGAAAATTCGCTGTGCGCTTCGAGCCACGCCGCTAAATCAATGGTGTAGCGGGGTCGAGGCCAAACGCGACACGTCCGTAGGTGGTGCCGGCGACATCCCAGTTCAGCGCTATGTGCCCGCTCATGGCATGTATATCGCGGAATTTACGTTGCATCTCATTGTCGAGAAAAATTCCAGTGCCGCCTGCCGCGGTGAACAAGCGGTCTACCGCGCGCCGGCACAGCGTGACCACATAGGCTTGATCGCGCCGGCCCCGGGCGCGTTCCTCCATGGTAAAGGCCCGGCCCTCGCCCATAGCCGCCATCGCCTCGCGGCAGTCGCGTAGCATCAACAGCCGGGCGCAATCGATCTCGGCGGCGGCTTCTGCAACATGCATTTGCATGGTCGCAAGTTCGGCCAAGTTGAGGCCGCGCGGGTTGCGGGCGCTGAGATTGTCGATGTGTAACGCCAATAAACTCTCCGCCACCCCGATCGACGGTGCGGCCAGCATAAATGGCACGGCGGCCGTGCGCGGCAAACAAAACAACGGCGGAAGATTGTTCGCCAGTCGCCCGGCGGAATCGTCGCTGGTTACGGCCAGCGAAAAAATTCGGTGATCGGGCACAAACGCGTCCTCGATGACCAAATTCTTCGAGCCGGTGCCGGCCAGGCCCATGACCCGCCAATTATCGTCGATGCGAACATTCTCGCGGGGCACCAGGCAGAACGATGCGTCCATGCCGTCGCCGCCAGGCTTTGGCAGCAGCGCGACAACCATCACCCAATCTGCATGGTCGCAGCCGCTCGACCAGTTCCAGGTGCCGCTCACCAGCCAGCCGCCGTCGCCGCGTTCGACTTGACCCGATGGGTTGAACCCGGCCGATACCAGGGCATCGGGATTGTCGCCCCAGATATCTTCCGCCGCCCGGGGGTCGAACATGCCGATGGTAATGGCGTGATCGTTGTAGACACCACAGACCCAGGCGGTCGATGCGCACCCCCGCGCCAGCCGCGATACGGCTTCGACCGATTGATAGAGAGGCAATTCGCTGCCGCCAAGATGGCGCGGTTGTCCCATGCGGGTTAGACCGGCGGCGCGCAAGTCGGCGATATTTTGGGCTGGCACGGATCGTGCCGCTTCGGTTTCGGCGGCGCGGGCCTGTAAGACCGGAACCAGTGCGTCGGCGGCGGCAACGGCGTCAAAGTCACTCACGTCCAGGGGAGCAGTCGTCAAGGGGCCGTCCTCACACGCTTGCGGCGGGCGGTGTTTGCGGCTGATCGGGATCGTCGATCGACCACAGAGAGAAGCCTGGACTTTTATCCCAGATGCGCGGCTCCCAGTCGTCGTCCATGCAATCCATATCGGCGAAATATTCGGTGTTGCCGCCACACGGATTGCGGAAATACCAATACAGGTTCGAGCCCAGAATGTGCCGCCCCGGGGTGGTCTCGGGCTCCCAACCGTTACTTTTCATACACGCGCCGCCCATCATGATTTCATCGAAATCGCGCACTTCGAAGGCGGCGTGGTTAAACCCGGCGCTGCCATCGCGCTGCAGTAAAAACAAATTGTGGTGGTCGCGGGAGCCGGCGCAGCGCATGAAATCGCCGCGGCCTATGGTGCTGTCGGACAAGCGGAACCCCAGCCGGTCGATATAGAACGACACGGCGCGATCGGCGCCATCTTTAGGGATGTAAAAAACCACATGG
>JBLHHE010000181.1:0-5370 GCA_047616465.1 Alphaproteobacteria bacterium | reverse complement strand
GCTCGAAACTTCTTAATCAAAGAGCGAAACGCGCTTGGATGGCGGGAGGATGGTGTTGACCAGCGTTTCAAGCCGGCGGGGACTTTCCTGACGCCCGATCGAGCTGACACCAAGTAGGTAAACTTCGTTTACTAGCGCTTCGTCGTCGGACTTGCGTTCGAGTTTTCCGGCGAGCGGGGCGAGAACCATGTTGCCCAATACCGCGCCGTAAAATGTCGTGAGAAGCGCGACGGCCATTGCTGGACCGATCGCCGCAGGGTCTTCGAGGTTGCCGAGCATCTGCACCAGTCCGACCAACGTGCCGATCAATCCCATGGCCGGCGCGACGTCGGCCGCGCGGCGCAGCACACTGGCGCCTTTGGCATGGCGGTCTGCGATCGCATGTAGCTCTTTGCGCATAAGCCGTTCCGCTTCGGCGCCAGGCGTGCCGTCGATCACTAAGGTCAAGCCGCGGGCAAGATAGGGTTCGTTTCGCAACCCAGCCAAGTGTTCTTGCAGTATCAGGGTGCCACTTTTGCGCGCCGTTTCGGCTAGCGTGATGACATTACGCGCGGCCTCACCGGCATCCCGTGACGACTTGAACAAACTCTGCGCGACGACGCTCTGGGTTGTTCGTATGTCGGAGAGGCTAAAACTTATGGTCGTCACGGCACTGGTGCCGCCGAGCACGATAAGCAATGCCGGAATGTCGACAAAAGCGCCCCATGAACCACCCAGAACGATTGCGACCGCGATAAGAACGAACGCGCCAGCGAGACCGAATATGGTCGCTCTGTCAAAGGCGCGCGGCTGTGCAGCCCGCCGATTGTTTCGGCTGGGGGCGTTGCGGGGCCGCGGCGTGGGGCGCGAGGGCCGTTGGGTGGCGGTGTCCGTCATGACCAGATCAATCCGATTTGATGATTTCGGTCATCGTCACGCCGAGGCGTTCGTTGACGACAACGACTTCGCCACGGGCGACCAAGCGGTTGTTGACGTAAATGTCGATCGCTTCGCCGACCTTACGGTCGAGTACGACCACGGCGCCGCGGCCGAGTTTCAGCAGTTGGCTGACCTGCATGGTCGATTTGCCGAGAACCGCGGATATTTGCACCGGTATGTCGTAGACAGCCTCAAGGCCCGCCACCGACGCGCCAACCTCCATCTGGTCGGACGGTGACGCCGCAACCGGCTCGAACGCGGCGTCGATGTCGTCAGCCAACATCTCCTCGGAACCTGGCGCATCTGATGCAACCTTATCGAGGTCTTCGAAGTCTATGTTTTCTGTGTCATCCATAAGACGCTCCTAGTCAATCACTTGAGAAGATTGTTCAATACTATTGAAATTATTAGAAATTGTAGGTGAGTTGGTGGCGCCCTCTGGATCTGCTTCGGACACTGGTTCGACAGCCATCGATCCAATGCCGCCGTCAGTTACCTGGTCTACGACCTTGTTGATTTCAGACCAGGTACGTTGCACGTCGCGATCGCTGCCGCCGTCCGCCCACATCACATGACAGTCGGTAGGCGACAGTTGATCGTCGGCCAAAAGAACTATTTTGCCGTCGAAGCCGTTTGCGAAAACTTCAATACGAGGTTGCAGGGCGGCGACATGTTCTTCCGATACCCGCACCACGATACGGGACTCGCCATGCACTTCGGTGAGAGCACGGGCGATGTGGCCTTCGATCTCGGTAAGCGCATTCTGGGCGGCCAATGTCGGGAGCAATTTGCGGCACATGATAATGGCGATATCGACGGCGCTTTCGGTCGTCGATTGCAAATCTTCGGCGCGCTGCGACGAAAGAGCGTCGAGCTTGGCGGCCATTTCGGCCAATAAATCGGCGATACGCTTTTCTTCAAAGCTGTGTAGCTCGGCGCGCGCTGTTTGCATGCCTTCTTGCCGGGCCGATTCAATGTCCTCTTCGTTGTACTTCTGCGCCTTGCTTTCATTCGCTTGCGGATTACCGAAGTCGGTCTCGAAGAGATATCTGGTTTCGGTGCTCATGGCTAATACACCAGCTCGTCTTCGCCGCTGGCGTCAGCGATTAAGATCTCGCCCTTGTCGGCCAAATCTTTTGCAACCAGCACAATTTCCGACTGGGCTTCGTCTACATCGCTCAGACGGACGGGGCCCATCGCCTCCATGTCTTCTTTTAGAATTTTGCCGGCGCGCTCGGACATGTTCGAGAAGAACAAATCGCGTAACACTTCCGACGCGCCCTTTAGGGCTATACCCAACTTGTCCTTGTTGACCCCTCTGAGCACGGTCTGCACCGCGGTCCCGTCGAGCTTTTCGAGGTCCTCGAAGGTAAACATCAAGGCCTTGATCTTTTCGGCGGATTCACGGTTTCGGTCTTCTAAGGCTGAGATGAATCGGCCTTCAGCCTGGCGATCGAGATTGTTAAAAATATCGGCCATCATTTCGTGGGCATCGCGCCGCTGCGCTCGCGCCAGGTTCGACATGAACTCGGTGCGCAATGTCTGCTCGACGTCGTCGAGGATGTCTTTCTGCACGGATTCCATGTGCAGCATGCGCATCACGACCTCCATGGCGAACGCTTCCGGCAATGTGCTCAGCACCCGGGCCGCGTGGTCGGGGCGTATCTTCGACACGATGACGGCGACGGTCTGGGGGTATTCGTTCTTCAGGTAGTTGGCGAGGACGGTTTCGTTAACGTTGGCCAGCTTGTCCCACATGGTGCGGCCAGCAGGACCGCGAATTTCCTCCATGATCGTTTTGACCCGGTCATCACCCAACGCCCTGCTCAACAAACGTTCGGTCGAGTCCATGGTGCCGGTCAGCGAGCCGGTTGAGGAAAGCTGCTCGGTAAACTCGACAAACAAATTATCGATCACCTGAGCGTCGATGGTGCCCAGCTTCGCCATTGTTTGAGAGATTTCACGGATCTCGTCTTCGTCCATCAGGGCGAACAGATCCTGCGCCCCGTCTTCGCCGACGGATAGCATGATGATCGCGGCTTTCTCGGTGCCGTTGATGGTTCGATAATCGGAACGTACGCGACCGGCCATGCTAGCTTTCCTGGTACATCCACTGCCGCAATATCGCGACCGTTTCGTCGGGATGTTTGGCAATGACTTGATTAATTTGATTCATCGATGACGCCTGGAGCCGGCCGTCGACTTGAGAAATGTCGAGCCCGGATTGAACTTCTGGGGTTTCGCCGCCGTTGGACACTTCACTGCCATCGGCCAACGCTTGTGCCGGAGGCGCTAACTGTCCTACCGGTCCGGTGCTGGCCCCGGCGGGGAGCATGGCCATGGGGTTGGCGGTCGCGGCGATATCAAATGCACGAGTAATCACTGGCCGAACGACCAGCAGAATAACCAGCACGGCGACGATACCGAGCACCAGCATTTCTGCGATTCTCAAGAGGTCGGCTTTCGGCAGTCCTAGAAAGTCCACTTTGGTGAGGGGAACTTCTTCGACCCCAAGCGGTATGAACTGCAGGTTCACGATTTCGACCACGTCGCCGCGCGACTCATCGTAGCCGATCGCGGACTGCACCAGCGCTTCGTACTGTACCAATTGTTCGGGTGTTCGCGCTGTATAGGCGCCTTCTGCGTCTAGCGCGCCGTCCACTAGAACGGCGACAGTCATCCGTTTGACGTTGCCGGTTTCGCGAACCTGCGTCGTTACCTTGCGCGAGATCTCGAAATTGACCGTCTCCTCGACCCGTCGCGAACTACTGTTGCTCGTGCTCGCATTGTTGGCGTCTAAAGCCCCGGCAGTTGGTAAATTATTGGCGATCGACACCGAATTATTGGGGTCCGCATCGGCGCTATCGTCTTCCTGCTCGACGGTTTGGGTCGAGCGCGCCACCTGGCCGTCGGGATCGTAAGACTCGTCGCTCGTGGTCACGCGATCGAAGTCGATGTCGGCCGACACTTCGGCCCGCACGGCGCCGATGCCAACCGAGCGTTCGAGTAATTTCTCGATTGCTCGCGCCAGTCGCGATTCATATCGTTGGCGTGCCTCTTCCCCGTTTGCCGCGGAAAATGCGTCTTCGTCAGTATCTCCGCCACGAGCGAGTAATCGGCCGTTGTTGTCGATGATCGAAATTCGCGAGGGTTGTAAGCCGGGTACGGCGGTGGAAACCAAATGTTGGATCGCGACGACCTGGCTGGGCTGAAGGGTGGATCCGTTGAGCCGCAGCACGACCGTGGCGGTGGGTTCTTGCTGATCTCTACTAAACACCTCACGGCGCGGCAGCACCAGGTGAACGCGCGCCGACTTAACCTGTCTGAGCGCCGAGATGGTACGCGACAATTCGCCCTCAAGCGCGCGCGATTGATTTATGCGCTGGACGAAATTCGTTGTTCCCAGCGTGCTGGAATCGTCGAATATCTCGTAACCGACTGAACCGCCGTTCGGTAGGCCATCGGACGCCATGGCCAGACGCACGCGGGCGACTTCCGATTCGGGTACATATATTTGCGTCCCGCCACCGCGAAGCTCATATGCGATGCTTTGGCTGTCGAGCCGGCTGGCGATCGCACTCGAATCCTCGAGGGTGAGGTCGCTATAGAGTAGCGACAAGTCAGGCGTCGCCAGGCGCGACGTCATGAACATGAAGAAGCCGATCATGCCAGCAGCGACAACCGCCATCATCGCGATTCGGGCGGGGCCGAGTTGGCGCATTATTTGCGAGAAAGAATTCACACCGGGGCCTGTTCGTAAAAAACAAGAACGCCGCCGAACGGGTCTTGAGCTCGACGACTGGTGAACGGTATGAATTTGGGGTAAAGAACGCGTTAACAGGCGGCAATTATTGCCGGGTAGATAGGCAAAAAATGCCACCTTCTATCGATTTTTACGCAAATTGGAGAAAACCCACCCCGGTTTCCCTGGAGTGGGTCAAATTTTGCGCACAAATTAGCTCGCCAGATCGGCGGCAATTACCTCTCTAGGGGGCCCGATAGTCCTGCAATCGGGTGACACGCAGTCCTCGAACGCCGTGCTTATCGACCATCTCCTGCCAGGTCAGAAATTCCTCGACCGACAGATTATAGCGCCGACACACTTCTTCGAGTGTGATCGCCCCGTTCTTAACCGCTGCAACGACCGCTGCCTTGCGTCTGACGACCCAACGTTTGGTGTCGGGTGGTGGGAGTTCATTTAACATCATTTGATTCTGGCCGCGGTCCATTGTGCTTATGTTCGTATCGGCGTCCTGCCGATGGGAGTTTTGTCCGTCCATGGTGCTCGCCACGTCTTCCTGATTGGGTGTCTGTGAAGGTAGGCGCTGCCCCTTAAGGAAAGGCTAAATGCAGCATTCGAAATTACTGCATTTTAGATAAATTTTAGGGGAGCAGCCCGAGCGCCGCAGGGGGTATTGGCGCCGGGGGCCATGCTGAGCGCCGTATCCGACC
>JBLHHE010000180.1:0-5382 GCA_047616465.1 Alphaproteobacteria bacterium | reverse complement strand
TCCAAAGATGCGAACCATGCCGATAGCCGGGCTCTTTCTGGTAGCCGTCACAGCCGCTGCGGCGGCCCAAACCACTGTGCAGATCAGCGAGCAAGACTGCAGCCAACTGGCGCGCCACGTCGCCTCCAGCGACGCTAGCTACCAGCCGGGTGTCGATGCGAGCGGTAACGCCGTGGCGCCAGCGGACCTGAACGGATTGGGGCAAATTCCCGCACCCGACGCAATAACCATTCCGCTGACCCTCGATTTCGCCAGCCGCTTGGGCATTCCACCGGGCGGTAATGCCGACTATCTGGCGCGCCCGGTCATCGGCGATGTGGTGGTTACCAGCGACGGCCGGGTCACCTTCAACGGCACGCCGCTGACCAGCGATGCCCAGCACGATTTGGCGCAGAAATGCCAGCGGGTCGGCAAAGCGCGTTAGCGGGCCAAAAATTTTCTTCTGTTATCTTGAAATATCGATGGTCTCGTGTCGGCGAGAGCCTACGTTATCGTGTTGGCGTCAGTGGCGACATTTTGCGGTCTCGGAGAATTCATGAGCGTTGTAGATACAAGACTTGATGAAGAAGACATAACGGCGCCTGGCATCCCACGCCGACTGGTGCAAGCGTTTCACCAAGCCGAACTTACCGGTCTGAAACATGCCGCCACCGCACGCGCCATTGCGTTGGCGGTCATACTGGTATGGTTGTTTGCCCTCCTTGGTACTGCGGCGTCGTTCTACGTGCCGCACTTCGTTATTTTCGCTTCCATCCCGGCGGTTCACTACGCCCTCGCGCGCAGCCGCTTTGCACGCGGATGGCACAGTTACCTATTTTTCGCGCTCGATGCAGCATTGATGACCTTCACCCTATTATTTCCAAATCCGTTGACGGAGCAGCTCTGGCCGTTGCCGACAGTATTTCGGTTCGGCAATTTTCTATATTTCTTCGTCCTTTTGGCGTTGGTCTCGCTGACCTATTCACCGCGCTTGATGATATGGGCAGGCCTTATCAGCGTATCCTGTTGGGCGGTTGGCACTAAATTTATCGCAGAACTGCGGGGAACGACAACGCAGATACCGCCCATGTCCGAGCCGGTCGCGCGGCTCGAACGCTTTCTAGACCCGCAATACCTCTCGCTAAATTTGCGAATGCAGGAAGCCGTCGTCTTGCTTCTGGTCACGGGCATCTTGGCGCTAAGCGTCTCACGGTCGCGTCAACTGGCAATCCGGGTTGTGACCGCGGCACGGGAGCGCACCAACATGGCACGTTACTTCCCGCCTAATATCGTCGATCAGCTCGCCGAATCCGACAACCATTTAGTGAGGTCCGCGCCCAATCGGTGGCGATCCTGTTCGCCGATATTGTCGGCTTTACTCATATGGCCGAGCAGGTAACGCCTCAAGAGATTGTCGAGATGCTGCGCGCCTACCACCGGCGCACCGAACGGATCGTTTTCGAGAATCATGGCACCCTCGACAAATATCTCGGCGATGGGGTCCTGGCGACCTTTGGCACACCGACCGAAAGTACCGAAGATGCCGGCAATGCCCTGGCCGGCGCGCGCGAGCTAATTGCCGAGATCGCCGAGTGGAACCAGCTTCGGAAGGCTTCCGGTTTTCCGACGGTTCGCCTCTCGATTGGCGTCATTTCGGCCAGGTCGTGCGCGCCGATATCGGCACCGAGCGGCGGCTCGAATATGCGGTCCTCGGCGACACGGTCAATGTTGCCTCCCGGCTGGAGGAACTGACCCGAATCCTCAATTGCTCAATCGTCGCCAGCGATGCACTGGTTACGCAGATGCAAAACAGTGGCGATTCGCGCTGCGATAAGTTGCTTGCCGATTTCACAAAACGCGAACCGCAACGCTTGCGCGGTCGCGAAGCCTTGACCGAATTATGGTCCTACGGGTCACACCTACCGGGTTAACCTTGGGGAGATTCCGATCTAGTTTGTGCGGCCGTCCCTTGACCCTTCGAGACGGGCCTACCGGCCCTCCTCAGGATGAGGTTCTGAGGTGATCCAAACACAAAACCTCATGCTGAGGAGGCGCGAAGCACCGTCTCGAAGCACGCGGAATGGCCAATTGCATCTGGTTAGCCAAGCAATGCTTTGTTGTTCCCGCTGATCTCAATAGACACAGAACCGGCCATTGCCTAGTCTCGCCGCGATTCGGGCGGGTGGCGTACACTCCCGGCAGTTAATTTACGTACAGAGAGACAAAGATGCGGCGCACTCAGTTGTTCCTGCCGACCTTGAAGGAAAACCCGGCGGAGGCGCAGATCGTCTCGCACCGCTTGATGCTGCGGGCGGGCATGGTCCGCCAGTCCGCCGCCGGGATATATTCATGGCTGCCGGCGGGCTTGCGGGTCTTGCAGAAGATCAGCCAGATCGTGCGCGAAGAGCAGGACGCGACCGGCGCGCAGGAAGTGTTGATGCCGACGATCCAACCGGCGGATGTGTGGCGCAAATCGGGCCGTTACGACGATTACGGTAAGGAGATGCTGCGCATCACCGACCGCCACGACCGCGACTTGTTGTTCGGACCGACCGCCGAGGAGGTTATTACCGATATCGTTTCTAACGAAATCAACAGCTACCGAGATCTGCCGAAGAACCTCTACAACATCCAGTGGAAATTTCGCGACGAGGTGCGGCCACGGTTCGGCGTCATGCGCGGGCGCGAATTTCTGATGAAGGACAATTACTCCTTCGATCTCGACTATGACAGCGCGCGTCATTCCTACAATAAGATGTTCGTCGCCTATCTGCGCACCTATGCGCGTATGGGTCTGAAAGCCATACCGATGGCCGCCGACACCGGGCCGATCGGCGGCGATCTAAGCCATGAATTCATCATCCTGGCGGAGACAGGGGAAAGTGAAGTGTTCTGCGACAAGGCGGTGCTCGACCTCGAAGCGCCCGGCGCGGAAGTTGATTTCAACACCGACCTGCAGCCCCTGGTCGACCAATGGACATCCTATTACGCCGTCACCGACGACAAGCACGAGGCGGCGAGTTGTCCGGTTGCGGCGGACGATCTGGTGACCGCGCGCGGCATCGAGGTGGGGCATATTTTCTATTTCGGCACCAAATATTCCGCACCGCTCGGCGCCGTTGTGCAGGGGCCGGACGGCAATCAGATCACGCTTGAGATGGGCTCCTACGGCATCGGCGTCTCCCGATTGGTCGGCGCCATCATCGAAGCCTCCCATGACGATGACGGCATCATCTGGCCGGAATCGGTGGCGCCGTGGGCTATCGGACTGATCAATCTGAAAGTCGGCGATGGCGAATGCGATGCGGTCTGCGAAGCCCTGTATGGCGAAGCGCAGCGGGCAGGGATCGACATGCTCTACGATGACCGCGACGAGCGGGCGGGGGGGAAATTCGCAGATATGGATCTGATCGGCTTACCCTGGCAGGTCGCCGTCGGACCGCGCGGTCTGAAAGACGACATCGTCGAACTGAAACGCCGCGCCGACGGCGAACGCTCAACCATGACCCTCGACGAGGCCAAGGCTTGGATTGCCGGAAAGACCGCCGCGTGAGGATGTTATTCTTCTCTAGCCGGGGGGATCGTTAGTGTTCGCGCCGATTGAATGGATGATCGCCGGGCGTTACGTGCGCGCGCGCCGGACCGACGGGTTCATTTCCGTCATCGCCTGGTTTTCATTCCTCGGCATTATGCTCGGCGTCACGGCGTTAATCGTCATTCTGTCGATCCAGAATGGTCTGCGCGCCGAATTCCTCAAAAGCGTTCTGGGTTTCAAAGGCCATATTTCCATAATCTCGGTGGCCGAAAATCTACCCGACTACGTGGCTCTAACCGAACGCCTGCGCCAAACCGAAGGGGTGGTATCTGCTATTCCCCTGGTCGAAGGCCAGATACTGGCGGCCCATAATGGCAACTCGACCGGCGCCCTGGTGCGCGGACTCAGCAAAGCCGATCTGAAATCACGCCGGTTGGTAGCCGAAAATATAAAGCAGGGCACTCTGGAGACGTTCAACGGGAATGACGCGATCCTGGTGGGCACAAGGCTGGCCCGCGCCCTGGGGGCCACTGTCGGCGACAAAATCCAACTCATCTCGCCGAACGGCACAATCACAGCCTTCGGCACTGTGCCGCGCTCGAAGGCCTACACCATTATTGGCACTTTCGAGGTGGGGCATTTTCAATTCGACCGAAGTTTTATTTTCATGCCCTTGCCGGCGGCGCAGCGTTATTTCCGACTCGACAATGCAGTGTCGAAAATCGAGGTCTTTGTTGAAAATCCCGACGATTTGCGGGCGCAACGCCACACCATCCTAAGTGCCCTCGGCCCGAGCCAAAGATTGTACGACTGGCAGCAGGAAAATCGCTCGATTTTCACCGCCTTACAGGTCCAGAAGAACGTCATGTTCCTGGTCGTCACGCTGATAATCGTGGTGGCGGCGTTCAATATTATTTCCAGCCTGATCATGTTGGTGAAAGACAAGGGCTCGGCGATTGCCATCCTGCGCACGGTCGGGGCCTCACGGGGCATGATCATGCGCATTTTCTTCATCGCAGGCACCAGTATCGGCCTCGCTGGAACCCTGGTCGGGACGCTGGTCGGCTTGCTCATAAGTCTCAACGTCGCCAGCATTCAACGCGGCCTCGACCGATTGTTGGGTACGGAAACTTTTTCGCCCGAAATCTACTTCTTTAGCCAATTGCCCTCCGAGATCCGTCCGGGCGAAGTCGTCATGATCGCTGGGATGGCCCTGGGGATTTCCATTCTGGCCACCCTTTATCCCAGTTGGCGGGCCGCGCGGCTCGATCCCGTCGAGGCACTTCGCTATGAGTGAGCCGGCGCTGGCGCTCGAACAGGTGGTGCGTACCTTCGACCAGGGCGAAGGTAAACTCGAGGTATTACGCGGCGCATCGCTTGCCGTCATGCCGGGCGAGATGGTCGCGCTGGTCGGACCCTCAGGGGCCGGGAAGTCTACCCTCCTGCACGTCGCCGGACTTTTGGAAGCGCCACAGTCGGGCGAAATCCTGATCAACGGCGCGCCTTGCGGCGGTCTCAGCGATGCCCAGCGCACGCTGCTGCGGCGCAACCATCTGGGCTTTATCTACCAGTCCCACCATTTGCTGCCGGAATTCTCGGCCCGGGAAAACATCGTGCTGCCGCAGATGATTGCCGGTGTCTCGAAACACGATGCGGGGTTGCGCGCCGACGAACTTCTGGCCTCCGTCGGCTTGAGCGCCCGCGCCCACCATCGGCCCGGAAAAATGAGCGGCGGCGAACAGCAGCGGGTGGCAATCGCCCGGGGGCTCGCCAACAATCCGGCGATCTTGATCGCCGACGAACCGACGGGAAACCTCGATCCGGAGACCGCCGACGGGGTCTTCGAACAACTTCTACTGCTGGTTCGA
>JBLHHE010000179.1:0-5393 GCA_047616465.1 Alphaproteobacteria bacterium | reverse complement strand
CAAGAATATTGATGCCGGAATCACCGAAACTCTCAATTTCGGCATCGGGCCGTTCGGCGATCGGCAAATCGTCTCCGCTTAGTACTTTGGGATGGCTAGCAACGGTCTCGCGGACAATCGCGAACATTTTCTCGAGGTCGGTCTTGTAGGCGACCTGGAAGTGTAGCGGGTAGCGCTGCTTTTGGTTGTTGTGGGTCCAGTTGACGAACGCGGTGGTGATGAAGCGCTCGTTCGGCACCATGATGTCCTTGCCGTCATAGGTTTCCAGCGTCGCCGAGCGCATGGTGAGTTCGCGTAGGGTGCCGCTGCGGCCGTCCTCAAGCTCGATAAAATCGCCGATGGTGATGGTTCGGTCGAGCAGGATGATGAGCCCGGAGATAAAGTTCGAAGCAATCTGCTGCAGCCCGAACCCGAGACCCACTCCCAAGGCGCCGCCGAACACCGCCAGCGCTGTCAAATCGATGCCCATCACGTTCATCAATAGAAGGAACATCAGCACGAAGACGCCAATTTCGAACAGTTTGGCGATCACCTCGCGCGTACTGGCATCGAGTGTCCCCTGCGTACGAATGACGCGCTGACCCGCCGTATTTGACGCACGGCCGAGCCAAAACAGCAGGACACCGAAGACGAAGGTGCGCAAAACCGCGTAAAGGCTGATGCGAATATTGCCGATCTCGAGCGTGATGCCATCAAGGTAGGCCGTGGCATCGTCCAGCAATCCAACCGTGAACAGCAGCGCGATCGGAACGCCGATCCATTTGAGGATGAATATGACCGTCGTGTTTTTAATGAAATGGCCGGCGAGCCGGTAGACGAGGATAATGAATGCCACGCCTTGTGCCGCACGCACGAACCAGTCCTCGCCAATCGCGGCCTCGCTAAGGGGCGTGGCGACACCGAGCACCACGGCGGCCATCACCGGCACCAAGAGCTCGCGAATGTCATACAATCTGGCGCGGTAGAGCGCGCCCGGCCGCGGTGCGTCGCGGAAGACTTTCACGCGAGACTTAAGATAAACAGCGAGCGCCCAGGCAAGGATCAGCGCCACCACGACAATGCCGATTTGGGCATAGAATTCAGGGCTGCTCAGAAGCGTCAGCGTCTCCCGCCATATTGCTTCCGTCCGTTCACTCAGCCATTGCATGACGCCATCCTCTCGTAGAGCCCAGTGCCACGAACACTAGCCGATCTAAACTTACGCTGCCTCATTGATGAAGGGCTGCCTTCCGGTAAGCTTTTAATAATTAAATTTGAGTACCGGATCCCTCGGGCGATCGGGCCTGTCAATTGAATTATTAGGCGAAGTTTGTAATTGATTTTTATGCCCCCCCGTGTTGCCTACGCGCATGACTGTCGGTTTCTCGGTCGTCGGCCTGACCTGCGGGGAAGCGCTAGGTGTACCTGGCAGTCGAGACTAAACTTTCACGAAGCCGGATGTCGAACTAGCGTGCTGTGACGATTTGCAGTCACGAAAGGAACCACCGATGCATAATAAGACGGCGCTGGCCGACCTAAACCGTGCTGATGGCACATTCGCGACCATGCTCCAACAAAGCTTGGCGGGTAAATTAGCGATATCCAATGAGGCGCAATGATCGCGCGCCGGTCGAGCCCGCGTTTGGTTGGCTGGCGTGAATGGGCCGCCTTCCCCGATCTAGGATTGGCGGAAATCAAAGCCAAGTTAGATACGGGCGCGTGGACGTCGGTAATTCATGCTTGGGATGTACAGCCGTTCGAGAAGGGTGGCGATGAATGGGTGCGTTTCGTTCTTCATCCGCGCCAGCGCGATCGCAAAGAGTCCATCCAATGCGAAGCCAAAGTTGTGGACCGCCGAAATATTACCTCGTCGAACGGTCATCGCGAGCGACGCTACGTCATAGAGACCATCATCGCGTTCGGCAGCGAAGCATGGCCCATCGAGCTGGGTCTGTCCGACCGGGACGAGATGGGGTTCCGTTTGTTAATCGGACGCAAGGCAATGCGCGGGCGGTTTATCGTCGACCCGGAATCGTCCTTCCACCTCGGTCGCCCCAATAGGGCAAAAGCGAAACCAGCCGCAGGTACACGTAAAACACCAGCTCCGCCCATGAGCAGAGGAGAAGAAGAATGAATATCGCGATGTTGGCCCGTAACCCCAAACTTTATTCGCACAAGCGGCTGGTCGAGGCGGCAGAACAGCGCGGCCATTCGTTGCGGATCATTAACACATTGCAAGTGTATATGAACATCACGTCTCATCGGCCGGAAGCCTACTACCATGGTGAAAAGCTGCCGAAATTCGATGCGGTGATCCCGCGAATAGGCGCATCGATCACCTTCTATGGACTTGCCGTACTGCGGCAATTCGAGATGATGGGCGTCTATCCGCTCAATGAATCGGTGGCGATCGGACGCTCTCGCGACAAACTGCGCGCGCTGCAACTGTTGTCGCGCGAGGGACTGGGGTTACCGGTTACCGGATTTGCAAACTCATCGCGCTATGCAGAAGATTTGGTCGATATGGTCGGTGGCAACGCCGCTGTTATCAAGTTGCTGGAGGGCACCCAAGGTATCGGCGTGATTCTGGGAGAGACTCGATCGTCGGCAAAAAGCGTGATCGAGGCGTTTAACGGCGTGCACATCAATATTTTGGTTCAGGAATTTATTAAGGAAGCAGGCGGGTCTGATATCCGCTGCTTTGTGATTGGCGGCAAGGTAATCGCAGCGATGCGCCGGCAGGGAGTCGAGGGTGACTTTCGTTCTAATCTGCACCGTGGGGGTACGGCGACAAAGGCTAAAATAACGCCAGAGGAACGCTCGACCGCTGTGCGTGCGGCGCGGACCCTCGGTCTCAATGTGGCTGGCGTCGACATGTTACGTTCCAACCACGGTCCGGTAATCATGGAGGTCAACTCCTCACCCGGCCTGGAGGGCGTTGAGGCGGCCACCGGCATCGACATTGCCGGCAAGATAATTGAGTTTTTGGAAACCCATGCCAAACCGAACAAAACAAAAACCCGCGGCAAAGGCTAAGCCAACGGGAGTACCGTTCGTGATGGGCGGCACGACTGTGGCGCCTGGAACGAGTGCGACCGTTGATCTGCCTGTCAGTTTGCTGTCGACGCATACGCCGGTGACGCTCACCGTTCGTGTGGTCAACGGTAAGCAAGCTGGACCGACACTGTTTCTCAGCGCAGCCGTGCACGGCGATGAGCTTAATGGTGTGGAAATCATTCGCCGCGTGCTGACTCATCGCGCGCTGCGGCGCATGCGGGGAACGTTGATCGCGGCGCCGGTCGTCAATGTGTTCGGTTTTATCGCCCGCGAACGCTACTTGCCCGACAGGCGCGATCTTAACCGAAGTTTTCCCGGCTCGAGCACCGGCTCGCTTGCCTCTCAATTGGCGCAACTGTTTCTGACTGAGATCGTGAAAAAAAGCGATTTTGGCATCGACCTGCACACCGGGTCGATGTTCCGCGATAATCTTCCGCAAATACGCGGCACGTGCGAGGATCCCCAATTACACGATCTCGCCTTCGCATTCGGCGCACCGGTTGTCATCAACGCCGGTCTACGTGATGGCTCGATGCGTAAATCCGCCGGCGACGCTGGTGTGCCGGTACTGGTCTATGAAGCCGGTGAGGCGCTGCGGTTCGACGAACTTTCCATTCGCATCGGTGTCAAAGGCGTGCTCAATGTGATGCGACATCTAGGAATGTTGCCAGCTTCACGCAACCAAGTTGAAAATCGATCGGTGCACGCCGAATCCAGCTTTTGGGAGCGTGCTTCGGCGGGCGGTATATTGCGCACTCCGTGCGCGTTGGGGAACAAAATCGCAAAAGACGGTATCCTCGGTGTGATTGCCGATCCGCTTGGCGGCGTCGAGGTCGAGGTTCGGGCGCGTGAAGCGGGAATTGTTATTGGGCGATCTAACTTACCCGTTGTAAACCAGGGCGATGCTTTGTTTCACATCGCGCGGGTGCGCAACCCGTCACGCGCCGCCGAAAGGCTCGAAATCATTCAAGACGCCTCCGATCTCGACGATTTCGACACCGTCGCGCCGCTGGAAGGACAGAATTGAACGACTGGATTGACCACGGAACTTACCGAGAGCAAGCACAGTTCATGCTCGTTAATAGTTGAACTGCCAGTTAACCCCGGCCCGGCTTCGGCCGGTTTGACCAACCTCGCTTTCGAGGCTGATATTCGGGGTCAATTCGATCTCGACCGTCGCCGACGACGCACCCGGTCCGGCGCCCTGTTTGGCGCCGACAAATACACCGTCGGCGACATATTTTCCCGCCCGCACCGTCGGTCCGGCATCGCCCTCGCCTGCGTCGACCTGCAGCACGTCGACCCCGAGCGCGCTTCTGACCTTGTCGAGGACCCCGGTCGAGGCGCCACCAATTCCCGATAAAGAAGCTGCCGCCTCGGCGAGCTGCAAGGCTTCGATCGGGCTAAGTTGGCCGGTGCCGCGCCCAAACAGGATACGCGCGAGAACCTCGTCGCGCGGCAATTCCGGTGTCGATGTCAGCACGATTTCCGGCTTTGTCGCCGGGCCGGTAACATTTACCTTGGCGACGAAATCATCGTCGGTGAACTCCGTCTGCACATCGAGGATGGCGGCAAATTCGCCGTCGCGTTCATCGATGTCGATAACGCCCTTCACTAGTTTGAACGTCTTTCCGGCAAATGAGAACTGGCCTCGCACCGCCGAGAGGCTACCGGTCACTTCGGCATCTGCGGTGCTGCCGAGCACGCGTAAATTGCCCTGCCACTCGGAGTCGAGCCCCCGTCCGCGCACGAATAGCTGTTTTGGGATGGCGACGCCGATTTCCAGACGGGCGGCAAAGGCATCCTTTGTTGCGCGCGGTGGTTTCGGAGTACCGGATCGGCGTAGACCGATCTCTTCGACATCGAGACGCACGATTTCCGGCGGCAGGGCATCGATCAGGCGAACCTCAATGGTATTGGTCTCGACCTGACCGCTGACAAGCAAGTCGCCAAATCCGCCCGACGCAAAGATATCCCCGCTCAGTGCCGCGACGACTTCATCGCGGCGGACCAAGGTCACATTATCCATGCGCAATACGAGGTCGAGCGAGCGGGGTTGGGCCAATTCGATATGGCCGTTGAGATTGATCCGTCCGGAGCCGCCGTCGAGCGCGGTTGCGCGTACGGTTGCGCGCCCCTCGAGAAATTCGATCGTCGCGTCGACCTTTTCGAACAAAGTCCCGATCTCGATATTTTCATAGCCCCCATCGGCCAGGGTCGCATTACCGGTAACGATGGGTTTCGCCACCGTCCCTGCGACCATCGCACTAGCCCGCAGGTTGCCGCGAATTCGGTGGGGATCGATGGGGAATAATTTCTCGATAACAGCGACATTTCCCGTAAATTCTAGCTCGCCC
>JBLHHE010000178.1:0-5417 GCA_047616465.1 Alphaproteobacteria bacterium | reverse complement strand
CCTTCAGGCCGATGTCAGGCTCGTGGACGTAAATGACCTTGGCTGGACCCAGCTCATCACAAAGTTCAAATACATCCGGCATCGCGCGACACCTGCCCTGATTGTGTTGATTACCTTGCTAACAAACCAGGAATAGCGGCGCCGAGCCTTGACCTGCCTCAATGGCGGGAGTGTCTAGATTTCCGCCGGTCGCCTGACTTGCCGCAGCGCTGGCGAGCAAGGTCGGCGCCGTTAATCTAAGTCAATGCCGACTGCAACATTCATCTGCACACTGTCGGAATATTCGCCGGAGGCGCTGATATCGCTTGGGCACCAATGGCGGGTCAGTCAGCAACGGACAGGGTGTCATGTTAGAAATCAGTCCTGAAAAAGTTTGTTTCCTCGTTGTTAAAGCGCGGGTCTTCGACGAGGACATGCCCAATATTGACGAGGACGATCCCGACGATCCGACCCTTCAAGAGATCGTCGCGTTCATAAACGCCTTGACCATTACCGAGCGGATCAATCTGGTCGCCTTGGCGTGGCTCGGGCGCGGCACCTACGACAAGGCGGAATGGGATAGCGCGGTGAGCCAGGCGCGCGATGCTCATAACGAACACACGGCGCGCTATCTGTTGGGCATACCGAAACTCGGCGACTATTTGGAGGAAGGCCTGTCCCAGTTGGGCTATTTCTGTGAGGAATTCGAAACGGGCCGTGGCTGAAGCAGCGCCAGCCGAGACGGTGCATGAGGACCGTCATACGGCTCTATTGCACCGCCTCTATTACGGCTTGGCAATAAGCGTCGGCCTGCGCATCGGTATCGGCAAAAACCAGGAAATTTAAACCCGTTCCGTCTTCCAGGCCGCCGGGGCTCAGGAACACGGTCCCCTTATCCCTATGCCCGATGGATAGCAGTTTGCTTTCCAGACGTTCGGCTACATCGGCGAACCTGCGCGTGGCGTTAAAGTGCAATGGACGCTGCACAATAAGGGCAGCTCCCTTGCCCCATTCCGGCAATAAGCGATTGGCGATGGTCATCGGCAGCGAGGTGCCGCCCCATCGGCCGTTGCATTCGATCCAATGAAGCGAAGCGTTTTCTAAAGTCTCACCAACGAGTACGACATCGAGGCTGCAGCGGCCATAATACCCCAACTGCTGAAACAGGTACGCAAGACGCGCTGCCTCGCCGGCGATTCGCTCCTGCCATTCGACAGGCAAGCGAGACAGTGACGCGCCGACGAACCGTGCCTGCGGCCCCTCGATACGCTGATCGAACAGTCCTTCAACAATCGGCGGGCCGTCCTCGCCAAGCGGAACCCATAGCTGGACAGACGGGTTTGCCAGAACAGGTGCGTCCCAAACGCCGGCAAGCAACGGATACGTTCCGTGCCAGCCGAGTCCCTCTAGCAAATTGATCAGAGTCTGGCGCAGTTCAGAGAGCGGCATGCCACGAAGGTCGTCCGCCGGCAAAACGAGATTGCCCGAGCCGCTGGCGCTGTCCGGCAGTTTAACCACCACTTGCTGGTTATGACGCGCCAGATAAGCGACACGGGCCGCGAGCGCCGCCGGACCGAAAGTCGAAAAACTGGGTGGTAAGGCGCCAGGGCCAAGTACGTCGCGAACACGAGAGGCGAACCAAATCTTATCGTTCACACGCCGGGTCAGACGCGGTGGGGGCGCTGCGACGTGGACGGTAACACCCGCACGCTTTGCTATCTCAGCAGCCAACATCCAAACCTCGCGGGTCCCCATGTATGGTAAGATGGTCAGCCCGTCATGGAGGCGCGCGGTATGGGCGAGCGTCGTCATGATCGCGGCGTTGGTGCGGCACCGCCTGGCAGGCCCTGATTGTGCTCGGTTCCCAGTATCGGGGAGGGCGAGAACCTCCACTCGCCCAAGACCGAGTTTTTCCCGGCAATATTTTTCGAAATCAGCGCTGCGCTGGGCCCCAATAATCGCAAGATCACCGCGCTGTGCCAGCAAGAGCATGCGGTATTCGAGGCTCATTTCACCCCTGCGGTCGTAGAGAGAGATTTCGCTGTGGTCGGCCAGGACGACGGCGGGACGATCGTCCGCGATCCCGGTGACAACCCGGTCGCCAAAAAACTCGGTCGAGGTCAAGGCGGGTTCGTCACGGACCAGGTTTTCCGCGAGTATTTTCAAGCGCCGATGTTCGTCGGCCGGAATTTTCGTGACGATCCGTTGAATGACGGGTAACGAATCGCGCACGAAAATAGAAGCTGACCGGGCCGATCGCATTTCGGAATTCAGCATATCGCCTCCGGCGCGCCGTTCGCTGCAAAATCGGTCCAGCGCGGCGCCTCACGGCGCAGTTTAAGAAGAAGCTGGTAGAGCGCCTCACGTTCAACCGGCACGATACGGCCCATTACCCCGAACAACTCGCCACACTCCGCAATGTGTTGCTCCATCTCCTGCGACCGTTCCAAGAGCGCGTCCCACTGCGATTCCTGGACTGTTCCCCTGTCGGAAATCGCCAATATCTCGCGAATTGCCCCAAGGCCGTGCTCGTGTTCGTGCAGCAATCGCTCGACCTCATCCCCACCCAATAGGGGAATGAGGGAGGGATAAAAGTAGCGCTCTTCGAATGCGATATGAGCGCCCGCCATTGTATCCAAGTGATGGGCGGCCGTGCGGGCAGCCCGAATATCGCGGGCCCTCAACGATTGCGATAGATCATGGAACCCGCGCCCCAAAACGGCATGATCTTCGCGAAACGCAGCAAGCAGGGGGTCATTAACCGGCATCTGAGACCTCGCCGAAGAAACTTTCCCACGCTGCCCGAATACAACATGGAACAAAGTGATGTGCCGACTGTACGGATTGCGCGCGACCGAACCGACGAAGGTGGAATGCACCCTCGTCTATGCGCAAAACGCGTTGATGTCGCAGAGCCGGCAAGATCTTGCCGGACATAGCCACGGTCACGGCTGGGGTGTCGCCATCTACGAGGACCATATGCCCCGCATCGAAAAGCAGGCTTGGGCAGCCTTTCATGGCGAACACTTCAGACAGGCGGCGGCGCGCATTCACGCCCGCGCCGTGTTGGCCCATATCCGTAGAGCCACGGTCGGCCCGGCCGCCCCGGAGAACACCCATCCCTTCGTGCACGACCGGTGGGCGTTTGCCCATAACGGCACGATACCGCACTTCGACACCGTCCGTGCGCGCATGCTCGAGGCGACAGCGGCGCCGCACCGCGCCTCGATTGGGGGTTCGACCGACAGCGAACATTTGTTTCATATGCTGCTGACGGCAATCGAGGCGGCCCCCACTCAGCCGCTTACCGAGGTCGTTCGCCAGACCTTGAAGCGTATTACAGATTGTTGCCATAGCGTGGACCCCACTTCGCCGATCGGCCTCAACGTGCTGTTGACCGACGGCGACCAATTCGTCGGCTCGCGCTGGGGCCGTACTCTCTTTTATGTCGAACGTGATGGCGTTCATGATTGTGAAATCTGCGGTTTTCCTCATATCAGGCACCATCGCGACCATAATTATCGAGCGACTGTGGTCGCTTCAGAACCCATCTCCCACGAAGCCTGGCAAGAGGTGCCCGAGGGATCGATCTTTCGCATCGCGCCGGATATGTCGCTGCAGCTTGAGCCGCTTCTCCTACCGGCGCCGACGCTTAACGAAGTGAATTAAAGCTGAGACACTCTGGTCGCTTTTGTATATCGGCACCTTGATCCAGGTTAATCGCCAAACCCCTTTCACGCCGAGACGGCTTCGCCGCTATCCTGGAGGGCGTAATAGGCTCGGCAGTCGCCCTCGCGGCCGCGTACGACCCGCCGGTCGACCAATTCGCCGCGGGTCTCGGTCACGACGGTCGACAGGCCCTCCGGACGGTCATCTTTATGAAAATAGATAACCACCCAGTCTCGCGTGTGCCCGAATTCGTGGGCGCGCGCTGTGTTCGAAAACATCGCAGTGAAGTGCCAGTCCCCGCGTTCCGTATGGAGTATAGGTAACCATGCTTCACCGCTCGGGTTGAAGCGTCGCGGCGCGATTTTGGGTAGTGCGTCGCGATCGGACTTGCTGCGGTATTCCCGATCAACATCGAGGAGGGTATCGATCGCGGGCTCTTCGCCGGGTTGGCGGGTCCTCGGTCGAACCCGCTGGAGCATTTGAGCCAGGGTCGCACGCACAGTCGTGGCACGCCGTACACCCATACCCGGCACCGTTTCAAGCCGTCCGTCATGGGCGGCCTGCTCGAGACCTTCGAGCGTCTCGATATGCAGATGGTCGTGTATCTCGCGGGCGAGGTTGGGGCCGATACCCGGCACGGTCTGAAAAAGTTTTTCCGGTGCCAGGGTTCCGCGCAGCCGCTCGAGTTGCGCCCATCGGCCCGTGGCCACCATCTCGTCGATGGCGGCGGCCAGTGACGGTCCGATGTTTGGCAGCGCATCAAGTCCGGCGCGCCCTTCTTCGGCAGCGATGTCGGCGAGATCCCGGTCAAGATCGGCGACAGTATCGGCAGCCCGACGGTAGGCCTGGACGCGGAACGGATTTGCCGCTTGTTGCGCCAAAAGGTCGGCCACCTCGCGCATGCGGTCGGCGACAAACTCGTTGGTGCGAAATCGTTGCGGCATTACCCCTCTCCGATTCAGGAGCCGTTTCTATAGCATGCGATACCGCAGCCGCAGGATGACCTGGATCAACCGGCTTGACAGCGCCAGCCTGATACAAGGCCGGTTGATGTGGCGCAAGGCCAGCCGCAACGGCCATTGCTAATTTAGCAACGATGAGCGCTAGCGCTGCCCCCAGAGCAGCCCGAGGAATAAGAACTTGGACCTGATGATCGAACCCTTGCACGGACCGCCGGTCGACCAGTGGGCGTTTGAGGTGGTCGAGCGCAAAGGTACGGGACACCCCGACAGTATTTGCGACGCGCTGGCCGAAGACTTCAGCCGCCGGCTGTGCCGGTTCTATCTTGAGCAGTTTGGCGCCATCGCCCACCACAATGTCGATAAAGCGTTGCTATCGGGCGGTGTGGCGCACGCCGCATTCGGCGGCGGCGAGGTGATCGAGCCGATGGAAATTTATCTCTCCGGCCGCGCAACCCGCGAGTTCAAGGGCGTTGCCGTTCCCGTAGACGAGATCGCTGCCACCTGCGTGCACGACTGGTTCTGCGATAATATGCACGCCGTGGACCCGGAGCAGCATGTTCGAGTTCACTGTCTGGTCCGGCCCGGCTCGTCGGAACTGGTGGATTTGTTCGCGCGGCAGATCGAAACCGGCGTTCCCATGGCAAACGATACCTCGTGCGGCGTCGGCTTCGCGCCGGCGAGCGAGCTCGAACGTGTTGTGTATCGTGTTGAGCGGCAGCTTAATTCCGCCGCCCTCAAGCAAAACCACCCCGAAATCGGCGAGGACATAAAGGTCATGGAGGTGCGCCGCGGCAACCACATCAGCTT
>JBLHHE010000177.1:0-5436 GCA_047616465.1 Alphaproteobacteria bacterium | reverse complement strand
CGGCAATTTGGTCGCCAACGCGCCGCACATGCCGGTCCATCTGGGTTCCATGAGCGAGAGCGTGCGCGTGGTGATCCGCGAGAACGAAGGCGCGATGCGCGCCGGCGACGTTTATGTGCTGAACGCGCCCTACAATGGCGGCACCCATCTGCCCGACGTCACCGTGGTCACGCCGGTCTTTGGCGAAGACGGTCAGGACATTCTGTTCTATGTCGGCAGCCGTGGCCATCACGCCGATATTGGGGGGCTGACGCCGGGCTCGATGCCGCCCCACAGCCGCGTCGCC
Source organism: Alphaproteobacteria bacterium (assembly GCA_047616465.1). GTDB lineage: Bacteria > Pseudomonadota > Alphaproteobacteria > UBA6615 > UBA6615 > JABDJY01. The sequence continues at coordinate 5,150 of JBLHHE010000177.1, read as the reverse complement.
GAAGAAGAAGGCGTGCTGATCGATAATTTTAAGCTGCTCGATGGCGGCCGGTTTCGCGAAGCTGAATTTCGCGCGCTGCTGGGATCGGGGCGCTATCCGGCGCGCAACACCGACCAGAACATCGCCGACATCCGCGCCCAGATAGCCGCCAACGAGAAGGGCGTCAGCGAGCTGCGCAAGATGGTCGCCCATTTCGGCCTGGCGACGGTGCATGCCTATATGGACCATGTGCAGGACAATGCCGAAGAGTCGGTGCGCCGGGTTCTCGATGTCCTGCAGGACGGCGACTTCACCTACCCGATGGACGATGGCAGCCAGATCAAGGTGCGCGTGACCATCGATTCGGCGCAGCGTCGCGCCACCGTCGATTTCACCGGCACCAGTGCCCAGCGCGATAATAATTTCAACGCCCCAAGTGCGGTGTGCCGCGCCGCCGTGCTCTATGTGTTTCGCACCCTGGTCGATGACGACATTCCCATGAACGAGGGCTGCCTCAAGCCGATCGATCTGATCATTCCCGAGCATTCGATGCTGGCGCCGGAATATCCCGCCGCCGTGGTCGCCGGCAATGTCGAGACCAGCCAGGCGATCACCGACGCGCTCTATGGCGCGCTTGGCGTCATGGCGGCGGCCCAGGGCACCATGAACAATCTGACCTTCGGCAACGCCCGCTACCAGTACTACGAGACCATCTGCGGCGGCTCGGGCGCCGGGCCTGATTTCGATGGCACCTCGGCGGTCCATACCCACATGACCAACTCGCGCCTGACCGACCCGGAGGTGCTCGAATGGCGCTTCCCGGTGGTGCTGGAAAGCTTCGAGATCCGCGCCGGTTCTGGTGGTAGCGGATTGCACAGCGGCGGCGACGGCGCCGTGCGGCGCTTGCGTTTCCTGGAACCGATGGAAGTGATGATGCTGTCGAACCGCCGCATCGTCCCCCCATACGGTCTGGCCGGGGGCGCGCCGGGCGCGCTGGGCCGCAACTGGATCGAGCGCGCCGACAGCAGCCGCCACGAGATGACCGGCACCGACAAGGCGGATATCGAGGCCGGCGATGTCTTCGTCATCGAAACGCCGGGCGGTGGCGGATATGGTTCCGTAACGTCTGCGAAAAAAGCGGCGGAATAGGCCGTTGCGTAATTGCCGCTTCGGCGTTGGCGATCCGGGTGATATGTAGCTTGGAGTGTCGCGGCAGGCAGAGAGTACCCCTGCGGTTTTAACTTCTCCAGATAGGTTTGCGCGTGGCCACTCCCGCAACGTCCCGGCTTCTCATCATTATCCTCGCGTCGATCACCGCGCTGGGGCCGATGTCGATGCAGATCTTTCTGCCGGCGCTGCCGGCGATCCAGGATGCGTTCACGGTGACCCCCGCGCGGGCGCAGCTCGTCTTGTCGTCCTCGCTTATCGCCATCGCTATTTCAAGCCTGGCCTATGGTCCGGCCTCTGATCGCTTTGGCCGCCGCCCGGTGTTGGTCGTCGGACTAACGATTTTTTTAGTCGGCAGCGTCATTTGTGCGCTGTCCTCGTCGATCTGGATTTTGATTTTGGGCCGTGTCGTGCAGGCCATAGGGGGGGCGGCGGGCATGGTGCTCAGCCGGGCGATTATCCGCGATCTCTACGACCGCGAAACGGCGGCGCGCATGCTCGCCTATATGGTGACGGCGTTGGTGCTGGCGCCGATGGTGGCGCCGCTGATCGGCGGTATTCTCAACGATATGAAGGGGTGGCGGGCGATCTTCTGGTTTACCGGCATCGCCGGCATGGCCGCCTTGGCCTTGGCCTATCCACGGGTGCCCGAGACGCTGACCCAGCCGGTCCGCGATCAATCGCTTGGGGGCATGCTGCTGAGTTTCATTTCGTTGCTGCGCATCCCCGCGTTTCTCGGCTATGCCGGCCAGCTGAGTTTCGGCCTGGGCATGTTCATGGCCTTCATCGGCGGGGCGCCCTTTGTCGTCGTTAGGGTTCTCGAACGTTCAACGACCGAATTGGGCATCTTGTTGCTGATAATTTCCGCCGGCTTTATGGCGGGAACCTTTATCACGGCGCGGATGGCGGGACGCGTCGGCGTCGACCGAATGATCTTGTTCGGCAGCGGGCTTGCCGTTGCTTTCGGCTTGCTGATGGTTGTGTTGGTATTGGCCGGTGAGTGGACGGTGTGGGCGATTTTCCTGCCCGGTACCGGTATGGCGTTCGCCAATGGTCTGATCATGCCGAACGCCCAGGCCGCCGCGGTGAGCGTCAATCCGCGGATTGCTGGCTCGGCGTCGGGTTTGATGAGTTTCATGCAAATGTCGACTGGGGCCGTGTTCGCTCAGGCCGTCGGAATTGTACAGAACGGTACGCCCATTCCCATGGTGATCGTGATGACTATTGCGGCGGTGTTAGGCTTCGTGTCGATCCTGTTGCTGCCGCGAATGGGCCGCCACCGCAGTTGAGGTTGCGGTAGATATGTATTCACAAAGTGAGGGTCGGGGGTTTAATCTCCCTTCCACCTGAACTTTGGGGGTCCAAGATGTCCGACGGCGACAAAGTATTTTCCGGGTCCATTCCCGAACTCTACGACACCTATTTGGTGCCGATGATATTCGAGGCTTATGCGGACGACCTTTCTGGTCGTGTTGCCGCCCTTGAGCCTGAGATTGTATTGGAAACCGCTGCAGGCAGTGGGGTTGTCACCCGCGCTCTGGCGGCGCGTCTCGATCCGGCCATTCGCTACGTAGTCACCGACCTTAACCAACCGATGCTCGATCACGCGGCTAAACGACAGGGTCCGGACGACCGGATTACCTGGCAGCAAGCCGACGCGTTGAAATTACCCTTCGATGACGATTCTTTTGATGCGGTCGTTTGCCAGTTCGGTGTGATGTTTTTTCCGGACAGGGTTGCCGGATACACGGAAGCAAGACGCGTTTTAAAGCCGGGCGGCAGTTTTATTTTTAGTGTATGGGACCATATCGGCGTGAACGAGTTCGCCGACATCGTGACCCAGACTGCAGCGTCAATTTTTCCCGAAGACCCCCCGCAATTTTTGGCCCGTACACCTCACGGTCACCACGATGTGGACACGATCCGGGAAAACCTGTCCGACGCCAGTTTTACCGACATTTCGATTTCCACGCTTACCCAGACAAGCCCGGCGCCCACGGCCTGGCATGCCGCCATTGCGTATTGCGAGGGCACTCCGTTGCGTAATGAAATCGATGCGCGCGATGCGAACCTGCTGGGCCTTGTTGTAGAGCGCGCCACCCAGGCTATTGCGGAACGGTTTGGCAGTGGACCCGTTACCGCCAAAATTCAGGCGCATATTGTAACAGCGCTCTCTTGATCGGCTAACCCAGGGTTATAGAGCCCGGTTCTAATCCCCCCGCGCGACGCCCTCGCGCCTAGGATCGGCGCCGCCGCGTATTCCGTCTTTAGTTACCGCAATACCGTGCAGACCGCTGTTCAGGTCGCGGCGACGGGTTTCGTGGCCGCGTGCTTCAAGGCCGGGTTGGAAGAGAATGGCGTTGGTGCCAACCTCGAAATCGGTGGCGCCGTTGCGGTTGACCACATGGCCCATGTCGATCGCCGCCTGCACGTCGAGACCCCAATCGAGAACCGCAATCAAGGTCTGCGCGACGTAACCGATAATCCGGCTGCCGCCGGGTGAACCGATGATGAACTCGAGCTTGCCGTCGCCATCAAACACCATGGTTGGGGCCATCGATGAGCGCGGGCGCTTGCCGGGCTCGACCCGGTTGGCGATCGGTCTGTTGTAGAGGGCGGGGGGGAAGGAAAAATCGGTTAGCTCGTTGTTGAGCAGAAAGCCGCGCACCATCAATTGCGAACCGAAGGCGCCTTCGATGGTGGTGGTCATGGACACGGCGTTGCCGTCGCCGTCGATGATCGAGATATGACTGGTGCCCGGGCGGCCGCGGGAGCGGTCGGGTGCGAACCGCGAGCCGTCGCGCCACGGCGGGTTGCCGGCGGCTACCGGTGCGGACAGGGCGGCGTTGAGGCTGATCGATTGCGCCCGCCCGGTCAGATAGGCCGGGTCGAGCAGACCCTTGACGGGAACCGGCACGAAGTCGGCGTCGGCGATGTAGCGCGCGCGGTCGGCGAAGGCGAGCTTGCTGGCCTCGGCGATCAGGTGCCAGCTATCGGTATTTTCTGGCCCCAGGTTCGGCAAATCGAAATGCTCGAGGATGCCGAGGATCTGCCCGACCGTGAGCGCGCCGGAACTGGGCGGTCCCATGCCGCAGACCCGGTGGCCGCGATAGCTATGGCAGACAGGTGTGCGCTTGATCACCCGGTAATCGGCCAGATCGGCTTCGGCCAGGAGCCCCGGATTACCGGTAGCGCCTCGAACCGTAGCGACGATGTCTTGGGCGATGGCGCCGCTGTAAAAGGCGCTCGGTCCCCGGTCGGCGATGGCGCGCAAGGTCTCGGCGAAGGGCTTGTTGGTAACGGTGCTGCCGGCTCTCAGGGCTTCTCCGTTGGGAAAGAAATATGCGGCGGCTGGTCCATAACTACGTAGCCGCTCACCGCGGCTTCCCTGCAGCGAACCTACAAGCCGGGGGGTGACGGTGAAACCGTTTTCGGCCAGAGCGATCGCCGGTTCGAAAAGGCGCTTCCATGGCAGACGCCCGTGGCTTTCGTGGACCGACGCCAACAACGCCACGGTGCCGGGCGTGCCAACCGACCGGCCCCCAACCAGCGCATCGAAAAACTTCATCGGCGTGTCGTCGGCGCGCAGGAAAAGCTTTTCCGTTGCCGCTGCCGGTGCGGTTTCACGGCCGTCATAGGCAATCAGCTCTTGGGTCTTGCCGTCGTGGTGGAGCAGAAACGCGCCGCCGCCAATGCCCGAGCTTTGGGGTTCGACCAGGTTGAGGACCAGTTGCACGGCGACCGCCGCATCGGCTGCGGAGCCGCCGGCGCGCAGCATCTCCAGGCCGGCGGCGACGGCCTGCGGGTGCGCCGCGGCGACCATGTGGCGTTCGGCCTGCGCCAGGGGGTGGGATTGGCGGCCGGTACCGTCTTCGGGTTGCCGGTCTTGCGCGATCGCCGGAGCGGTAAAAACGATCAACAGACCTATGAGAAAGCCGGTTATTTCTCGGCGACCCTGGCGCACGGTGTTAAGGAGAGTGATCGACATAGTCCAAGGCTGACAC
>JBLHHE010000176.1:0-5462 GCA_047616465.1 Alphaproteobacteria bacterium | reverse complement strand
TGACAACTATATCGCCCGGTACCTCGGCACGGGCGACGCCAGAATTATCGGGATTGGCCGTGAAGTTGTCGGTTGTCGGCAGAGCGGCGAGACGTTCCCGATGGCTCTGGGGATCGGAGAAATGCAAACTTCCCGCGGTGTGAGATTTATCGGAACCATCAGGGATATCTCAAAGACGAGAGAAATTGAAGCGCAATTGCGCCACTCGGAAAAAATGAAGGCGATCGGCCAATTGACGGAAGGGATTGCCCACGGATTCAATAATCTACTGACCGTCATCCTGGGCAACTTGCGTAATTTGGAGGGCAGGGACGATATTCCGGCCGCAGCATCGACGCCAATCGCGGCGGCCTTGCGTGCAACAAGACAAGCTGGCGATTTGACCCAGCGCCTGCTTGATTTTTCGCACAGAACGCTGTGGGAACCGAAACTCGTCGATCCTGGCGAAGCGGTGGGCGATGTGATCGAAATGTTGACACCGGTACTGGGTCAGCAGATTTCACTGCAGGCGCGGATCGCGCAGGATACAGGCGATATAAGGGTTGATCCCGCACAACTACAAAATGCGTTGGTTATTCTTGCGATAAATTCGCGCGATGCGATGTCCGGCTGCGGCGATCTTTATTTCACTGTTCGAAGAGCAACCCTGGAAGAGCGGGAAAGATCGGCAAGTGTTTTGACTAATACATATGAGGTAGTTGTAATTGAGATTGAGGATGACGGCCCGGGCATGACGCCAGAGGTGATCGATCGCGCCGTCGAGCCTTTCTTCACGACCAAAGAGATTGGCGAAGGCTCTGGCCTTGGCCTCAGTATGGTTTACAGCTTTGTCGAGCAGTCCGGTGGTGATATGCAGATTGAAAGCCAACCCGGTGTCAGAACCGTAATCAGGCTTTTATTGCCTGCGGTGCACATGAATACGCCACTACCTCCACAAGTCAATTAGACGTAATACACACGCCGTATAGGCTGGACAATCCGGTTGCTTCTGGGCAGCTTGCCGAGCCGACCTGTCGTGGTTTTAGAGCGCGGGGTTATTAAAAGTAGTATTTAACAAAATCTAAAGAAAATAAATATATACATATTGAATACAGTACTACCAAGCGCGCGGCTTTGAATGACAGTTTACTCCATGGAATTCGAATTTCCGTCACAGACCAAGATCGAATCATGACGGTTGTAGCGAAAGCCATCGCCGAACTCGTCGAGCAATTCGTTTCCACTGTATATGCGGATTCGAAAATCGACGGTATGCGTTCGGCTCAATGGGCGGCGTTGCGCTATTTCGCTGACGTCGAGCCGACCGCTCGAACGGTAGGTAATTTTGCTCGCCACAACCTCATCACGGACTCCAGCGCCTCACAGACCGTCAGCAGTTTGGTTCGTCGCGGCTACCTCGAGAAAACCCCTTCTGAAGAAGACGGCCGATCACACCAACTGCACCTCACAGATTCGGCGTACAAAATACTGGTGCAAGATCCTCTGAACCTGCTGGTGAACGCGATCGACGATCTGAACGCCAAACAAAAAACCGGACTGGCCGACTTGCTTCACGAAATATATATATCGATGCAAAACCGGCGGTCCTAGATCGATAGTTTCGGCCAAACGGTGAACCTCGCCCCACCCCCCTATATAAAAAGCTGTTTCTGGTAACACCGGACACCAAGGCTACACTAAGCGCGAGACAGTTGCGAGAAATTCGCTTGGTTCGAAGGGTTTGTGAAGAACCGCGTCAACCCCCAGAGTTTCGGTGATCTTGAGCATCCAATGGGATGGAAGTCTTGGGCTGCCGCCCGAGATTGCCAAGATAGGGGTTGGATTTTTCCCTTCTTTCAAATTGCGGATAACGGCAACGCCGTCTTTGTTGGGCATCAGGATGTCTGTGACGACGAGGTCGAAATGATCATGATCGAGGCGGCTAATTGCGGCATTTCCGTCCTCGCATCCGACAGCATTGGCGCCGGCCCCCTCCAATAAGTCAATTAAGAGAATGCGGATATCTTCGGAATCATCGACGACGAGTATGTTTTTTTTCTCGATACTCATAGTTCGTTTGCCTTGGTGACGCATGGCCTCGGTTGCGATAAAGGCGCTTTCCCTTGCTTGAATCTAAGAGTTTCCTACTGGCGAAAGCGAAATGGAAGGTTCAGCTAGGTAAAGTGCCGCCGAAACACAATGAGGCATAATATAGGCCAAATTGTTACATCGCAACATTATAGTTAATACACTTAAATAATGGTTTAGATCGTCACAAGGTTTCAGGATAAATCGCGATGCTGTCTAGAGACAGCCGCGATGCTCTGAGGTTGCGTCATGACCATAAAATGGAAAAGAGCAATCATTTCATTATATTTTAACTAATATATATTAGATACTTAACTAATATATATTATAACTCCTGGTGCCACGCAACGTCCTGAATTGATAACGGCCTTGCCCGGCGACGCCACTCGCTGCCGGAAGCCGCGGCACTTATCTGAGGCGAAAGCCTGTCATGCTGCGCACGATCAATCTCCCTATTTACCCAATAAACGGATCGCTATGTGCAACGATCTTAAATTTGTTTCCCATGCAAAGCGTCGGAAACAGCAACATAAGTGAGAGAAAACGATGACATCGACAGATCAAACCGAGACGAAAGCGGACACTTCTAAAGCCGACAGTTTCAAAGGCCTTTTCAAGGCCCTTAAAATCCGTGCCAGGTTGAACCTCGGTTTCGGCGCCATGGTTGCGATAATTGTAACCCTGGTGGGTATCACCGTTTTCCAGGTTTCCGCAGTCGATAACATCAATGTTAGGGTAGTCGAACTGCGGGTTCCAACTGCTAATTCGAGCAAGGGCTTGGTCAATGGCGTTAACGCAACCCTCGCCGGGCTGCGCGGCTATATGATTACCGGCGCCCAGAAGTTCAAGGATGACCGAACCGCGAATTGGGCCGAGCTCGATATAATCCGTTCCGAGATGGATGAGTTGTCCAAGCACTGGACCAATCCGGCTAACGTTCAGAAATGGGCCGACTTCGAGGCCATTCTCGATGAATTCCGCATTGCCCAACAGCAGGTCGAAGATGTCGCCAAGACCATCGACGAACAGCCGGCGAACAAGATGCTCATCGAACAGGCGGCGCCTCAGGCGGCGATCCTGGTCGGCGAAATCACCAAGATGATCGATATCGAATCGACCCTACCGGCGACCCCGGAGCGCAAGGCGTTGTTGGGGGTGATGGCCGACGTACGTGGCACCACGGCCGTTGGCCTAGCCAATATCCGTGCCTTCCTGCTGACCGGCGATGAGACGTTCCGTAACAACTTCGGCGGGCTGTGGGCCAAGAACACAAAACGCTTCGCCGACCTGAAGTCGAACTTCAGTCTTATGACCCCGGCGCAGCAAGCCGCGTTCCGCAAGTTCGAGGCGGCGCGTGAGGTGTTTGCGCCGCTGCCCCCGCAGATGTTCGATATCCGCGGCTCCAAGAAATGGAACATGGCCAATTTTCTGCTAGTCACCGAGGCGGCGCCGCGCGCCGGCAAGCTTTTCGACATCTTGCTGGGCGAGAAACAAGCCGATGGCTCGCGCGCCGGCGGCATGGTCCAGAACCAAGAGATCCTGCTGGAAAAGGACGCGATAGGTGCGGAAGAAAAGATTGCTTTTCTCACCGTCCTCGAATGGATTTTGCTGGCTGTTGGCGTTGTTATCGCCGTTGTCGTGGCGCTGGTGACGGCGCGTTCGATTGTCCCGCCGGTAACCGGGTTGACCGAGGCGATGACCAAGCTGGCCGGTGGCGACAACGCCGCCGACGTGCCGGCTCTCGACCGCAAGGACGAGATCGGCGAGATGGCGCAATCGGTCGAGGTGTTCAAACGGAACGCGATCGAGCGCGTGCGGATGGAAGCCGAGCAGAAGAAGGCACAAGAAGCGGAAGAAGCGCGACTGCGCGCCGAGGCCGAACGTGCCGAAAAGGTCAGCAACATGATCGAGGAGTTCGATTCATCGGCCAAGCAGATTTTGACCAGCGTGACCAGCGCCGCCGAACAACTGAAGTCATCGGCCAATTCATTGACCCAAACGGCGGACGAGGCCAGTCAGCGTTCGACCACCGTGGCCTCGGCTTCGGAAGAAGCAATGACCAACGTGCAGACGGTGGCCTCGGCGACGGAAGAGATGACAGCGTCGGTGCTGGAGATATCGCGACGGGTCACCCATTCGTCTGAGATCGCTAGCGATGGAGTGACGCAAGCCGAAGACGCCAACGCCAAAGTCGAGAGCTTGGTCGAGGCGGCGCAGAAGATCGGCGAGGTTGTCAGTTTGATCAATGACATTGCCGATCAGACAAACCTGTTAGCGCTCAACGCCACCATCGAGGCGGCGCGGGCCGGTGAGGCGGGCAAGGGCTTTGCCGTGGTCGCCTCCGAGGTCAAGTCTCTAGCCAGTCAGACGGCGACGGCGACCGAGGAGATTGGTGGTCAGATGGCCGCGATCCAGGCTTCGACAACGGATGCCGTGTCGTCGATCCAGGGGATTGCTAAGACCATCGCCGAGATCAGCGAGGTCGCCACCACGGTGGCCTCGGCGGTCGAGGAGCAGGAAGCGGCAACACGCGAGATCGCCGATAACATCCAGCAGGCGGCAACCGGCACCCAGAATGTCTCAACCAATATCGTCGAGGTGTCACGCGGGGCGCAGGAGACCGGTGTGGCGGCCTCGCAGGTTCTTGCGGCGTCCGAGCAGCTATCGACGCAGGCCGTAGACCTGCAAAAATCGATCAGCGGCTTCCTCGATAGCGTCAAGGCCGCATAAATCGACATCGGAAGTTCATGCTTTCAAAGGGCCGCCCATCGGGGCGGCCCTTGTGTGCCGGATCATTAGATTTCTGACGATCGGTGATCTCAACCACCACAGGACAAAGCCGCCTCCCGTTCGCTGGCGGCTTTGTCTTTGCCGGTCATCGCTTAGGCCCTAGACTGCCGGCAATTGAAATGGGGGCGGTGTCATGCGTGCGGTAAAGGGTTTGGTCATCGTCATGGCGGTGCTGATATTTGTCGGCTTGGGCGCTGTAGTGTGGAAAATCACCAATTTTGAGGAACCCGTTGTAAGTCGTGACGTGGCCAAAATCGCCGAGACCCTGTCCTTGGGCTTGCCGCCGGGCTGCGAAATCGCCGGGATGGAGCTCAACGGCCGGCGCTTGGCGGTTCGCACGGCTGGTACTTCTGGAGCGGCCGACTGTGCGCAAATATTCATCATCGACCTCTCCAGCGGCGATGTGATTACAACAGTGGTGCGGTGAATGCCGGCCAACTTCGCCAGCGATAATGTCAGCGGCGCCTCGCCCGAGATCGTCGCTGTGCTCGCCGAGGCGGCCGATGCCCAAGCGATGCCTTACGGCGCCGACGACTGGACGGCGCGGGTCGAGGCCAAATGCGCCGATCTATTCGAGACCCAGGTCGCGGTCTTTCCCGTCGCCA
>JBLHHE010000175.1:0-5462 GCA_047616465.1 Alphaproteobacteria bacterium | reverse complement strand
CGGAAACGGCCCCCCCGGCCCCGGCACAGCCTTCGCTCTCCAACCTCGAACCGGCGGCTCAACCGGAAGCCGCCAGCAGCGACGATGACATGCTGGAAATTCCGGCTTTTCTCCGCCGTCAAGCAAACTAGATCAAATCCACAATAGTTGCGGGAATCTTAATGATTCCCGCAACTTACGCGTAACAAACTGTAACAAAGAGTGATTTGTGCCTGCCCGGGAGGATTGTTACACCAAGGTGCGAGAACCGCATGGTTAATACCCTGCGCGCGATAAATACGGACCCAGTCGGGTTGACCGGGTTTGGTGAGTTAAATCGAAGGGTACCAGGTCTTGGAACAGACGGTCACGGCGTTGGTTGATAAGTCTACCAATTATGCGCTCCAACAGAGTTTGAAGAGCAAGATTAGCTGTTGCGGCACGGGATTACATTCCGGCGCCAACGTTTCAATGACTCTTTTACCCGCACCCGCCAATACGGGAATTGTGTTTCGCCGCACGGATGCGGACGGAAACGGGCTGGAGATCGCGGCCCATGTCGAGAATGTCGTCGATGATCGGATGTGCACGACGCTCGGCGACGGCAAAGGCGCGACGATCGCCACAGTCGAACATCTTATGGCTGCCCTGTGCGGCTGCGGCATCGACAATTTGTACGTCGAGGTCGATGGTGGCGAACTGCCGATCATGGATGGCAGTGCTGCCCCGTTTGTATTTCTTATCGAATGCGCCGGCATCGTCGAGCAAGATGCACCGCGGCGCGCTATCGAAATTCTCAGGCCGATTCGTGTCGAGGACGAAGATCGTCAGGCAGAACTTTCGCCGGGCAAAGGTTTTTCAGTTGGTTTCGAAATCGCATTCGGATCTAGCGTCATCGGCAAGCAGGATATGGATGTCGAGTTGGTCAACGGCGCCTTCAAAGGCGAGTTGAGCCGTGCCCGGACCTTCGGCTTCATCGAAGAAGTGGATAAGCTTCGCGCCATGGGATTGGCGCTGGGCGGTAGCCTCGACAACGCCGTCGTGGTCAGCGGCGACGAAGTGCTGAACGAAGATGGGCTGCGGTATAAAGACGAGTTCGTACGCCATAAAATCCTCGATTGCGTGGGCGATCTGTACCTCGCCGGTGCCCCAATCATCGGACACTTTAAGGGCAGCCGGTCGGGCCACGCCCTTAACCACACTATCTTGCGCTCCTTGTTGGCCGACCCAAATTCCTGGCGATACACGAATGTCCTGCGCGACGATGACGACCTGATCGAAGAGTTTGACGATCTGCCAGCCGTCGCCATCGCCTAAAACGCAGCAAACGGCTTACGACACATTGGAAAACAGCGCGCTGATGGTATAATCAGAGCGAGGAATAGCATGCGCTAGGCGCGTGTCACCAAATCCAACGTGCGGGAAGATATTGTGAGCGACAGGCGGCTGCCGATCATCCGGCAACAATCCGAAGAATTCCAGTTAGCTCGCGAAACAACGAGCCGGCCCCGGCATACCCGGCCCTTCGCGATTCTGGTCGTGGCAGCTGTGGTGCTCGCCGCCTGTACGGGCAACGACGAAGAGGTCTATGTGGAGCGTCCCGTGGAGGAGCTCTATAACGAGGCCGTCGATCAGGTCGCGGTTGAGGATTACGCACTGGCGAGCGATCTATTCCTCGAGGTCGAGCGCCAGCACCCCTACTCGATCTGGGCCACGAAGGCCCAATTGATGGGCTCCTATTCCTTTTACGCCCGCGGCCAGTACGATGACGCGATTCTCGGTCTCGACCGTTTTATTCAGCTTCATCCGGGCAACCGCGACATCGCCTACGCGTACTATCTCAAAGGCTTGAGCTACTACGAGCAAATCACCGATGTCGGCCGCGACCAGCGCACAACAGAATTGGCGCTAGCGTCTCTCAGCGATCTCACGCGGCGTTTCCCGACCAGCAAATACGCACGCGACGCCCAGCTAAAGATAGATCTGACGCAAGATCACCTTGCTGGCAAGGAAATGGAAGTTGGCCGGTTCTACCAGCGCCGGGGCCAGCATCTGGCGGCGATCAACCGATTCCGCAACGTCATCGATAAGTATCAATCGACAACCCATACGCCGGAAGCCCTCCACCGCATATCCGAAGCCTACACAGCGATCGGCGTTGAGCCGGAAGCGCGTGAAAACGCCGCCGTGCTGGGCCACAACTTCCCGGGCAGCCAGTGGTATGTCGACAGCTATCAGCTCGTAGAGGACGTTGTCTTTCGCGATGCCGACGGCGACGGCGTAGCGGACGAGTTACCCGAAGAACGCGGTTTCTTCGGTCGGCTCTGGCCTTTCGGGCGGTAATGCTGCGCCACCTGTCGATTCGGGACGTCGTCCTGATCGACCGCCTCGAATTAGATTTCGATCCAGGTTTGGGCGTGCTGACCGGCGAGACGGGCGCCGGTAAATCCATATTACTAGACTCGCTTGGTCTCGCGCTGGGCATGCGCGCCGACGCCGGTCTGATCCGGCCCGGCGCCGAGCAGGCAATCGTCGCGGCAATGTTCGATGTCGCACCCGATCACCCGGCCCATAATCTGCTCGCTGAGCATGGCCTGGAGGCCGATGAAGGCACCATAATGCTGCGCCGGATCGTTGGCCGCGATGGCCGCAGCCGCGCGTTCGTCAACGATCAACCGGCAACGGCGGGGCTGTTGCGCCAAATCGGCGAAATGCTCGTGGAAATTCAGGGACAATTCGAGCGCTTCGCCCTGGCCGCACCCGCTGTACAGCGCTCAGCGCTCGACTTGTTTGGAAACCTCAGCGCCAAAGCAGCGGAAGTTTCGAGCCTGTTCGCCGCCTGGTCGGACGCCCGTTGCGCACTGGCCGATGCAGAGGCCGACGTCGCTGCCGCCCGCCTCGAAGAAGAGCAGCTGCGCCACGACGTCGCCGAATTGAACGATCTCGCGCCCGCGGCTGACGAGGAGGCACGCCTCGCCAGCCAACGCCAATTGCTCCAGAACGGCGAGCGGTTGATGACGGCATTCAACGAGACCCTCGACGATTTGGCCGGGGATACCGGCGCCGAACCGGCCCTGCAGCGCGCGTCACGGACCTTGACGCGAGCGGCGGAATATAGCGGCGGCCGGCTCGACCCGATTATCGCCGCCCTCGACCGGAGTACGGCGGAAACGCGCGATGCTCTGCAGGAGCTACAAGCGCTCGCCCATGCCATCGAGACCGATACCGGCCAACTCGAAACTGTTGAGGGCCGTCTCTTCGCCTTGCGCGCGGCGGCTCGCAAACACAATAGCGATGTCGATCACCTTGCCGAAGTTCACACCAAGCTGGCCGGCCGGCTGGCGGCGCTGGATGGCAACAGCGATAGGCTGACCGTTTTGGCCAAGGCCGCCGAATCGGCGCGGCGCGCCTACGTTGCGTCCGGTGAACGCCTGTCAGCGGGGCGTCATAAGGCCGCCAAGGCGCTCGACCGGGCCGTCGGGCGCGAATTGCCGCCCCTCAAACTCGATAATGCGACCTTTAAGAGCGGCATTGAGCGTCTGCCAGAAACTTCCTGGTCGGCGACCGGTCTCGACGCCGTCGAGTTTCGTATCGCCACCAACCCCGGCGGCGCGCCGGGGCCGTTGGGCAAGATCGCCTCGGGGGGCGAGCTCAGCCGGTTCCTGTTAGCCCTCAAAGTGGTGCTCACCGATGCCGGCGGCGCCACGACGTTGATTTTCGATGAAGTCGATGCCGGTGTTGGCGGCGCGACGGCCGCCGCCGTGGGCGAACGGCTGGCCGCGCTTGCCGACGCTTCCAACCGGCAGATACTCGTCGTCACCCACAGCCCCCAGGTGGCCGCCGTTGGCGAGCGCCATTGGCGGGTCTCGAAAGACGGCGACGGCGCCTCGGTGGTCACCAGCGTCGTGCCGCTGGATCAGCCCGCCCGCCGGGAGGAGATCGCGCGTATGCTCGCGGGCGCAGAAATTACCGATGAGGCGCGCGCCGCCGCCGAACGCCTGCTCGGCGGTACGCAGCCGCCACACACCGCGTCGCCGCGCGATGCCGCTTAACGCCGCTTCTTCATGAGCGCAAACACCCGCGAATTCGCCATCGGTGTCGCCTGCGCTCTGTCGGTCGTCGTGCTGTGGTCGAGCTTCCACCTGATTGCGCGCATCGGCGTTCAGACCAGCCTCACGCCTTATGATTTGGTGGCGCTGCGTTTGGGGGTCGGCGGCGTGCTGATGCTGCCGGTCGTACTGCGCCACGGCCTGGGTTCCCTACAGCTTTGGCAGGCCTTCGTGCTGGCGATGCTCGCCGGCCCGGGATTTGCCCTGTTCGCCTTCACCGGATACCAGTTCGCCCCCGCCGCCCACGGCGCCGCGATCCTGGCCGGCGCGATTCCGTTATTTACCGCGCCGATCGCCTGGCTGGCGCTCGGCGAACGCCTCAGCATCTGGCAGGTCGCCGGACTGGCCGTAATCCTCACCGGTGTCATGCTTCTCGCCAGTGGCAGCTTTACCGACCTAGTCTGGCGGGGCGACCTGCTGTTCCTTATCGGCGTCGCCGACTGGGCGGTTTTCACACTGTTGGCCCGCGCCTGGCGGGTCGAACCGCTGCGCGGCACCGCCTTGGTGGCGGTCATTTCGATGATTACCTATGTACCTATCCATTTCGCTTTTCTGCCGTCGCGCCTGGATACTGCCCCGCTCATCGCTATTGCCGGACAGGCCCTGTATCAGGGCGTCCTCAGCATGATCATTTCACTGCTGCTATATACCCGCGCCGTGGCGGCGCTGGGGGCAGCCCTGACCACCACCATCACGGCCGCGGTGCCGGCGACCGCCACAATTGCGGCGTTCATCTTGCTCGGCGAACCGCTGACCGGGCTGACCGGCGGCGGCGTTATATTGGTGACCATCGGCATGCTGGCCGCCGTGCTCGGCGTGCGCACCCTGACGCCGGCAACGAGGCCCGCACCGGCCACCGGGAAGCCCTAATAAGAAGGCTGCCTGTTGGCGATTTGCGGTGTATGTATTGCGGTAACGGACCCTTGTTATGAGCTACTCACCACCAGAGCCTGACGACCTCACGCCCCAGCAGGCGGCGGCCGAACATGCGCGCCTGGCAGCCGAGATCGGCGAGCATAATCGGTTATATTACCAAGAGGATGCGCCGGGCGTTTCCGACGCCGACTACGACGCCTTATTCAGCCGCCTGCATGACATCGAGGCGCAATTTCCCGAATTGGTTACGGCCGATAGCCCCACCCAGCAGGTTGGCGCGCCGCTGACATCGGGTTTTGCCAAGGTTCGCCATGCCGTGCCCATGCTATCGCTGGGAAATGCGTTCGATGACGACGACGTCGCCGATTTCGTCACCGGCATTCGGCGCTTTCTCAATCCCCCTGCTGACGAGCCCGTCGTTCTGGTGGCGGAACCCAAGATCGACGGCCTATCGGTCTCACTGCGCTATGAAAACCGTATTTTCGTTCGCGGTGCGAC
>JBLHHE010000174.1:0-5497 GCA_047616465.1 Alphaproteobacteria bacterium | reverse complement strand
CGAGCGCGCCACGGAACACCACCTCTTTCAAATCGGGCTGGAAGACCCGCAGAATGACGAAAAAGTCGGCGTCCTTGGTCGATGACGAGGCCCACAGTTTGACCGCCATGGGACCGCAGATTTCGGTATCTTCGGCCACTGGCGTCGAGACGAAGGTCAGCCCATCGCCCATCGCCTCGTAAGAAATCTCCGCCGCGCTGTCCTGGGCGTCGGTAGACAGCAAATGGCCGGCCGGCTGCAGATGGAACTTGGTCCATTCGGTACGCGCCAGCGGCCACTCGTTTTCGCCGCGCGGCACGAAATTCTCACCCGGATGGCGAACATTGAGCGAGACCCGTGGCTGATCCTTCCAGCCAGAATCGTCGCCTTTGAGGAAGCAATCGAAGAAGCGCATCTGCAAATCGTTGCCGTAATCGGTGTAGTACAGCGACCAATGTTCAAGGCCGTGAACCTCGAGCCACTTATCCTTCGACGACACTTCCATGAAGCCGTTGAAGTTGCCGCGCGGGTGCAACGGCGCCCCGCCCCAGTTGGCGCAGCTTAAAACCGGCGTTTCGATCTTCGAGAGATCCGCCGTGCGGCACTGGAAAAACTCATCGTCAAATTCATGAGCGATGAATTCGCCATGGAGATCGTACCGGTTGGCGACCAGTTCTTCTTCCGACAGGGTTTCGGGACCGGCGGCCAATTCGCCGGTCACACGCGACTTGTAGCCGCGATCGCCATAACCGTGCTGGATCGGCATGATTTGCTTGTCGTACCAATGACGCTGGAACGATGAATAGATACCGCCATGATAGCCGGACTCCCGATAGAAATCGCTGAAGCCTTCCCACACAGCCATCGCCGCCAAATGTTTTGGCTTGAGCGCGGCGACCTGCCACTGGTTGACGCCGTAATAGGAAATGCCGCTCAAACCCACCTTGCCGTTCGACCAGGGCTGCACCCCAGCCCATTCGATACAATCGGCAAAGTCCTTGGTTTCGCGCGGCGAAAAATGTTCTAGATAGCCCGGCGAGCGGCCGGCGCCGCGACTGTCGACGCGCAGGCAGATATAGCCGTGGGGTACCCATTTCTCCGGGTCGCAGACCTCCCAGCTTTGGTGGATGTTGGTCGATCCGGCCGGCACGTCCGGATGGTTCTCGCACATCAACTCCCAGCAGGTCGAATAAAGCTCCTCGAAATGCAGATCCTTGCCGTAGGGGCCGTGGGACATAATGATCGGATATTGGCCGTCATCGTCGGGCCGATAGACATTGGCGCGCAGCACCAGCCCGTCATCCATCTCGATGGGCACATCCCAGTCGATGCGCATGCCTTCGCGCACTTCGCTCTTATACTCGCCGCTCACACCGGTTTTGATGTCGTCCATGGTCTCCCCCTGAGGTTTGCTCGGATGTTTAAACACATCTCAAAAACTGCAGGCGTCCATTTAACGCCAAGCTGACCGCCCGCGCCAGTGCCTATGGACGCCTTGTGGCGGCGCTTTGCCTGGGTAACAATGTGCGGTGCTTAAAAATCAGCCCGTCGGCAAAGGATAATAAGAATGCACTTTGGACTGTTCGGCGGGGCGCGCACCGTTATCGATGCCCGGGCTAGCGATAGCCAGATGTACACCGATTACATCGACTACGTGCAAGAGGCCGAGGCCATGGGGTTTTACGGCCTGTTCCTGGTCGAGCATCATTTTACCGGCGTCGGGCAGATTTCCGATTCCCTCGGGTTCCTTAAATATCTCGCCGCCAAAACATCGCGGATCCGGCTGGGGACCGCGGTCATTGTCCTGCCCTGGCACAATCCGGCGCTGCTGGCCGAGCAAGTCGCCACCGTCGATCTGCTGTCCAACGGACGGTTCGATTTCGGCGTTGGACGCGGCTACCGCCAGAACGAGTTCGACGGTTTCTGCATTCCCATCGAAGAAGCCAATGAGCGCTATGAAGAAACGCTGGATTTTCTTCGGACAGCCTGGACGACAGCGGGTCGTTTCTCCCACCACGGCAAGTACTGGGATTTCGAGGATATCGTGGTGGAACCCGAACCCGTGCAGAAGCCGCACCCGCCCCTATGGGTCGGAGCCGGCAGCAATCAATCCATCGAACAGGCCGCCCGGCGGGGGTTTAACATTCTGCTCAGCCAGCACGGCACGCCGGAAGATATCGGCAAGAAAATCGAGGTCTACCGCACGGCGCTCGAGGCGGCCGGCGGCGTCTATACTCCGCAATCGGTGGGTCTGACCCGCGCCCTGCACGTCGTCTATAACGATGCCGAGCGCGATGCGGCCCACCGGGTGCGCAACGAATTCATGCAGAACGTGCAGGATCTGGCCAACAAGGGCGTTGCCGTCGGCACCGGCTTCTACAAGGGCTACAATTCAACCGACGAGATGCGCCAGGCGACGGAGGAAGAGGCCCTGATCGGCGATCCGGCAGAAATCATTGGCCGGCTCAAGGAATACCAGGCCGTCGGGGTCGATTACGTCTTGATGCTCGATGTCAGCGGATCCCACACCGCGCTGCAGACGTTCGGCGCTGAAATAATGCCGGAGTTCACCGAGAAGCCGGGGATCTCTGAAGCCGAGATACCAAACCAAAGGACAAACCCATGACAGATATTTCCGCCATAGCTTCCATTAAAGGTCAGGTCGCCGCGATCACCGGCGGAGCGGCGGGTATAGGCCGCGCCTGCGCCGAACGGTTCGCCGCTGAAGGCGCCATGGTGGCGGTGATCGACCGCGACAGGGAAACCGGCGAAACACTGGTCGAGGCCATAAAGGCCGACGGTGGCGAGGCGATCTTCTTCGGCGGCGATTGCACCTCGGAACCCGACATGGACGCCGCCGTCGCGGCCATCGTCGATCGCTATGGCCGCCTCGACATCCTCTCCAACTGCGCCGGCGGGTTCCATTCCGCCCCTACCATCGAGGAACACGACGCCGCAGCCTGGCGGGCCGGTATCGAGTGGAACTTGACCGGGGTCTACGTTCCGCTGCGCGCCGTCGTGCCGGCGATGAAGGCCAACGGCTATGGCCGCATCGTCTCCATCGGCTCGCGCGCCGGGCGCACGTCGTCGCCGAATGCGGCGCTCGACTATTCCGCCGCCAAGGCCGCCGTCGGCGGGCTGACACGGCGCGCCTCGGTCGAACTGGCGCCCTTCGGGATTACTGTAAACATGGTCGCGCCGGGGACGGTGATGACGCCGCGCATCGCCGTGCTGCACGCCGCGCGCATGGACGTGCTGGCCAAGGCGATGCCGGTCGGCCGCCTGGGCACAGCCGAGGAAATCGCCCACGCGGTGTGGTATCTGAGCACTCCGGGCGCCGCCTTCACCACCGGCGCCACCCTCGACGTCAACGGCGGCAGCTGGACCGGCTGACCGCGCCGCTGACGAACGACGCCTCTGGAGAAACGAGCTGAGCGTATAGAATCATCTATGACATTCGGCTGGAGCGTCGGCTTATCTCGCTTGCCGCCACCGACTTTCGTCCACCGCAGCCTGCTCGGCCTGACGGCGCACCTCGACCATGTGGCGAGCGGCTTGGTCGGGAACGCCAGCCCCCATTAGCACCATCTCACTGAGCTGCAGGCTTGCCTCCGTAGTCTCGGGGACAGCGTGGCTGGCGCCCTGCGCAATCAGACGCGTGGCGTGGTCGGTGTCGCGGGCGCGCGCGTAGATGGCAATATCCGGCCAATGCTGGCGCGCGGCCGTGACGACATGCTCGGTGGCTTGCGGGCTGTCCATGGTCACCACCAGCGCGGCAGCCTCTTCGACGCTGAATTTGCGCAACATGCCGGGCCGGCTCGCATCGCCGAAGAAGATACTGGCGCCCTTGGTGCGGAAACGCGCGACCAGACTCGCATCGACATCCAGCGCAACATAGGGCAGCTCCTGTGCGTCCAGAAGTGAGCCGAGCATCTGACCGACGCGGCCGTAGCCGACGATGATCACATGGCCGGCAAGGTCGGCTGGTAAGCTGACGTCGAGTTGGCCGTGACTCGCCTCCCAGGCCTCGACGGCGTTAGCCATCCGGCGAGCGGTGTGCGCGACCAGCGGCGTCGCGATCATCGTCAAACCGGCGACGATCAACATAAACTGGGCGGTGTCATTGGGCATCAGTCCCAGGCCGACGGCCAATCCGATGATTACGAAGGCAAACTCGCCGCCTTGACCGAGCAATAGAGCAGTCTCGAGCGCCACCGAGCGCGGCTCACCAAATATTCGTGCCAAGGCGTAGATGATCGGGCTCTTGATCAGGAACAACGCGAACACAGAGGCGATCAGCCAGAGCGGCTTAGCCGCGACCAGTGCGATGTCAACCGACATGCCGACTGAAACGAAGAACACAGCCAGAAGCAGGCCCTTAAAGGGCTCGATGTCGACCTCAATCGCGTGGCGATACTCGGTCTCAGCGAACAAAAGCCCGGCCAGGAACGCGCCGAGCGCCATGGACAGACCGGCCTTCTGTGTGGCGAGGGCGGTGCCGACGATCACCAGAAGCACTAAGGCCAGGAACATCTCGCGGCTGGCGGCGCTGCCGATGAAACGGAACAGCGGCCGGATTACCAGCCGGCCAATGACAAGAATCAAGGCAATCGCGATCAGCGCCTGGCCGATCGCCCATGCGAAGGCGAGCACCGCCGATCCGTCACCTTGCGAGGCGAAGGCAGCGACCAAGAACAGGATCGGCACCACCGCCAGGTCCTGGAATAGCAGGATGGCAAAGCTGGTGCGTCCGGTTCTCGTACCTAGGCGTCGGTTTTCAGACAGGATCTGCATGACAATCGCGGTCGAGGAAAGCGCGAAGGCGGCGCCCAGAACTGTCGCGACCGGTAACGTGTTGTCGAAGAAAGAGGCGATTACCGCGATCACCGCGCCGGTCAAGACGACCTGTGCACCGCCAAGCCCAAAAACGAGACGGCGCATCGACCAGAGCCGTTCAAGTGAGAGTTCGAGGCCGATCATGAACAAGAGGAATACGACGCCGAGCTCGGCCAGGGCGCGTACCCCTTCCAGGTCGGCGATTGCCGCGTAGCTCAGCCACGGTAGCGTATCGGCAAAACGGACGAGGCCGTGGGGGCCGATTACAAGGCCGACGACCAGGAAGCCAAGTACCGGACTGATCTTGAGGCGATGGATCAAGGGAACGACGACGCCGGCGGCGACGAGAAAAACGATCACCTCGCGTAGATTAAGCGTCTCGATATGCACAGGACCCTTCCGATCATTCTCACGAGCTGGGTCTGTTTAGCTGATCTCGGCCGCTAGACGAACGGAAACATTACGAGCCCCTGAGAAGGAGTCCAATTGTTAAGTCAAAAAACTAGGAGCAGATAATTACTCATTGGGACGACCCGACATGGCTACTTGGGCCAAATCAGTCCAACCGAGTTCGAAAAAAGGACATTAGGGAAAAAGGACATTAGGGCTAGACTCAACCGCCCCCTAAACCGAGGCAAAACCTGCAGGTCATAACCGTAACCACCTATCGCGTTTCACGGCT
>JBLHHE010000173.1:0-5580 GCA_047616465.1 Alphaproteobacteria bacterium | reverse complement strand
CCTCGTGCACCGGCGAGCGGCGTTCCTTTACACCGCGTCCCGCCCCGCGCGGCGGCTGGGTGTAGACGCAGGCGATTTCGTGCCCGGCCGCCACCAGCGCTTGCAGGGCCGGAACGGCGAAATCCGGCGTACCGAAAAATGCGAGGCGCATGGGCTTGTCCACCGGGCCCTGTCAACGGATACGCTGTAGCCGTCGTTCAGGCCGCTTCCTTCTGCCGCTTCAATTTCTTCATCTTACGCAGAATGATATTGCGCTTAAGCGACGACAGATAGTCGACAAATAAAATCCCCTCGAGGTGATCCATCTCGTGCTGCGTACACGCCGCGAGCAGACCGCCGGCATCCATTTCCCGGGAATTTCCCTCTTCATCGAGATAACGTATGCGAACGTCGCGGGGGCGTTCGACCTCGGCAAAATGATCGGGCAGGCTGAGACAGCCTTCTTCGTTAATGCGGATTTCGTCGGACGACCAGATAATTTCCGGGTTAACGAGCTGAATCGGTTGCGAGTCTTCACCCTCGCGCGCCACGTCGCACACGATTATACGGCGCGTATCGCCGACTTGGGGCGCCGACAGCCCAATACCCGGCGCGGCGTACATGGTCTCCAGCATATCGCGCATGAAATCACGCACAGACTGATCGACCACCTCGACCGGGCGGCACTTAATCTTAAGGCGCGGATCGGGCGCATAGATGATGGGCAGCAGGGCCATCTCCAGTGCAACCTTTCAAATAAACTGAGTAAGACGTTGGATTGTGGCCGTTACCTATGGTCTTGCCCCCGCCGCGTCAAGATGTCCGGCGACTCGGCCCAACGGTTGTTAGAATAGGCTCAGGAAGGGCTTTATCATGGATCCGTCGCTACTTGTCGCCATCATCGTCGCCGGCGTTGCTATCGTTGCCATCGCGGCGATGGTTCTGTTGCGCCGTAATGGCAGCGCCGACGTCGCTGCGCTGACCGAACGTCTAACCCAATTGAGCGAGTTTCACGCCGCGTCCCAGGCCCAATTGACCCAGCAGCTGCAGGTCCAGGAACGCGCCCTGGCCAAATCCCTCGACGAGCGGCTGGCGCTGACCACCACCCGGGTCAACGAAACCCTGGAAAAAAGCAGCAACACCCAGAAATCCTCCCTCGACGAGCTGAAGGAGCGGCTGATCCGGATCGACGCCGCGCAAAAGAACATTACCGAGCTGTCGTCGCAGATGGTCGGGCTGCAGGACATCTTGTCGAACAAGCAGGCGCGCGGCGCATTCGGCGAGGTGCAATTGCACGATCTGGTGTCGAAAGTACTGCCACCCGGCGGCTACGAAACACAAGTAACGCTCAGCAATGGCCGACGGGCCGACTGCCTGCTCAAGCTACCAAATCCGCCGGGGCCGATCGTCATCGACGCCAAGTTTCCCCTCGAATCCTACCGCGCATTGCAAAGTGCCGAGAACGACGACGCCCGTAAGGTCACCACACGGGCATTCGCCGTCGATGTCATTAAACATGTGAACGACATCGCCGAAAAATACATTCTGCCGGGCGAGACCGCCGATGCAGCCTTGATGTTTCTGCCGTCCGAAGCCGTCTACGCCGAACTTCATGCCAACTTTGCCGAGGTGGTTGATAAATCCTATCGGGCCAAAGTCTTCATCGTTTCGCCGACCACCCTATGGGCGACCCTCAATACCGTGCGCGCGGTGATGAAAGACGTACGCATGAAAGAGGCTGCCGGGCTGATACAAAACGAAGTGATGACCATGATGGCCGACGTTGGACGCCTTGATGATCGGGTCGGCAAGCTGCAACGCCATTTCGATCAAGCTGGCGAGGACATGCGCGCCGTACGTATCTCGACGGAGAAAATCACCAAGCGCGGTGAACGTATCCAGGAATTGGAAATCGAAGGGCCGGCCGCCGACGAGCCCACCCTGTTGAGTTCGGCGTCGCCACCCAAACTACGTGAAGCGAGCTAGGAAACAATCAGCCGGTCAGTCCCTCTCCCCCTAGGAGAGGGTTTTCTAGCGCTGGCCGATCTGGGCGCGGTATTCCAGGCTCGTCTCGCCGTTCGCGGGCACCGTAACCTCCCACAGGGCTTGAAACGCCGATTTTTGCGTGTGGGCGCTAGATTCCCGGACGATTTTCCATTCACCCTGGAAGTTCTCGACGATTTCGACTTGGGCCGCCCGGTTGCCACCGTTCTTCAGGGTCAGTTTCTGTGTGGTGTCGATATTTTCGTTGCGTGACCCGGTGCGGTTAAAATCCAGCACCGTGCGCTCGAAGGTCACGTCGAAGGACCGGCCAAGATCGACGGTCATTTCGGTTCCCGCCGGGGTCGCTGTGACGGACGCACCACCCTGGAACACCTCGCGTCCCCCCGCGGCCTCGAACAGAGAAAACAGCCCCGCCGGCATCGGCAGGCCAAGACCGTTTTCAGTTTCGTTGGCGACCGTCAGCCGCGCCGTTACCAGCTGCGAAGCCGTAGCCGAGCGTATGTTAAAGAGCGGCCCCCCCTCGGTACGCAGCGTGCGCACAAGCGCCACGTCAGCGCTACGAATCAGCTCCACCTGGGTCTGTTGGCGCGGCCTTATATTGAAGGTTTTCGGCAACGCATAGCGGTAGTAAGGCCCGGTCGCGCCAGCAGGCACACCGCTGAACGACGCTTCCGCCATGGCGAGCCGAGCCATTTGCGGCTGCGGCACGGGTTGCCCCGCCGCCCGATTGACCTGCCCGGCGATAAGCGAGAGCTGCACCGCCGGATAGGCCGTGTTGGTCTGGTTGTCGACCAGCGCCCAGCCGATCAACTCCATACGGTCTTCGCCCTCGGCGAGGCGGCCGACATAGCTGGTTTTCCAGCTTATGCCGTCGGTGAGATAGCTGAGCGACACCGCCCGTTGGCCCGCCGCCGGCACCGAAACGGCGGCGACAATGCCGGGTGCGGGGCGCAGATCGGGCGGCACATCAGCGAACACAATGCGTCCCGGGATCGCGGTTTCGATACGGTCGCCGATCCGCAGAACTAGACCGGGCGCGACCGCCAGAACCTCTGCGTCTTCGAAAGTTTCAACGCCGGTCACCGGATTGATCCGCGCAACACGAACCTTTTCGCCCACCGACCGGCGCAGCAATGCGCCCGACGACAGCACCTCACGGTCGAGCGTCAGGCTTCTGACTTGGGCTTTTTCGCCCACGCCCAGGCGGATCGTGGCGATGTCGAGCCGGTCGCTTAGATCCGGCAGAATAAGTGTTGCCAGACCTTCCGGCAGGTTCGCCCGGCGCACATCGTGCACCAGGGCAAATCCGCTCTGGTAAACCGTCAGCGATAAGTCAGAGCGTTGATCGGCGCCGGCAACGACCGATTGGGCGCGAACCGGGGGGGCGGACACCGCCATTAGAACCGCAGCGGCAACTATCAGGGGGAAACGAGGGAACATCTCGACGACCTTCATATGTTAATCGACAGGCCCATAATACATGACGCGAAGGCGGCAATTTTAAGGCGGGCTTACAATGTGCGGCGGCTTTTCATGGCGGCCGTCAGGGTGCCATCGTCGAGATAGTCGAGTTCGCCGCCGACGGGCACGCCGTGGGCAAGCCGCGACACCTTAACCTCGGCCATCGCCAGGCGCTCCATAATATAATGGGCCGTGGTTTGTCCGGCGACGGTCGCGTTGGTCGCCAGGATCACCTCCACCACTTCGGGATTACCGGCACGCGCGACCAGTTTGCCGATATTGAGGTCTTCCGGGTTAACCCCGTCGAGCGCCGACAATGTGCCGCCGAGCACGTGATAGTGGCCGCGATGGACCCCCGTCCGCTCGATTGCCCACAGATCGGCAACCTCCTCGACCACGCAGATAATGGAGGGGTCGCGTTTAGGATGGGCGCAGATGTGGCAGGGATCGGTGGTATCGACATTGCCGCAGATCTGGCAGGTGGAGATCGCCCGCGCGGTCGATGACAGGGCATCGGCCAACGGCGACATCAATTGCGCCGGCCGCTTGAGCAGATGCAACGCCACGCGCCTCGCCGAGCGGGGCCCCAATCCGGGCAGCTTGGCGAGCAGATCGATCAGGCGGTCGATTTCGGGTGCGGACATATCGGAAAACGCGGCGTCGGATGCTACCCGAAGGGCAGGCTCATGCCCGGCGGCAATTCGATACCGCCGGTGAGTTCCTTCATGGCTTCGGCCGCCTTGGCTTCCGACTTGGACTTGGCGTCGGCGTGTGCGGCAACGATGAGGTCTTCGAGTATCTCGACCTCGTCCGGCTTCATCAGCGACGGATCGACTTTGATCCCCTTCATCTCGCCCTTGCCGTTCAACGCCACGATGACCAGTCCTGCGCCGGAAATCCCCTCGACGGTCAGATTGGCCAACTGTTCCTGCATCTCAGCCATCTTCGACTGCATTTGCTGCGCCTGCTTTAGCATCTGGCCGATATTCTTCATTAGTCGCTGTCCTCACCGTCAAAATCATCATCGTCGGGGTCTACGTAGCCGTTATCGTCGCCGGCGAGCGCCACATCGGCGCCCTCGCGGCTGACCACACGCTCGATGCGCGACCCGGTAAATGTCTCAAGCGCGGCGCGGACCACCGGATCTTGCGCCGCCGCCGTCCGTTCCGCCTGCTCATGGGCCGAATCCTGTTCGGACAATGTGGGATCGCCCACTTCGCCCGAGACACTGACCGACCAATGGGAGCCCCGCCATTCGCGCAAATAATTCAAAACTTCGCCAGCCAAATTGCCCGGCGCTAAATCGTTCGGCCGAAACTCAAGGCGGCCGGGTTCGTAGGCGATCAGATGAACATTCATATAGAGGTGATTGCGCAGGGAGCCTTCACGCTTCTCGGCGAACAGGCCGATGAGATCGCGAAAACTTGCCGGATCCGGCTCGGCCACCTCCGCCGCCTGAGGCGCCGGCTCGAATTCAGGGGCGACCGCCGCCATCGTCGCCGAGGGGGCAGAGGATGAGGGCGCCGCCGACGGTGTGCCGGTCAGGGGCGCACTGGCAACCGCACTGGCGCTATCGGTGGCCCCACCGTTCGGTCCGGCAGGAGGGCTCGTGGAGGGTGCGGCGCTGGTCGTTTCCGCGCCATCGCCCAGACGCGCCACAATATCGGCCGGCGACGGTAAATCGGCGGCGTAGGCCAGGCGGATCAACACCATCTCGACCGCCGGCAGAGCCATCGGCGCGCGCTGGGCCTCGCCCAGACCCTTGAGCAAAATCTGCCACGCCCGCGACAACACCGAGACCGGCAGCTGCGCCGCCAGCGCCCGGCCGCGGGTCCGCTCGACCTCCGAGACCGTCAAATCATCTGCGGTTTTGGGCACCAGTTTCACCCGGGTGAGCCAATGGCTCAGCCCGAGCAAATCCTGCAATATGGCGATGGGGTCAGCGCCGGAATCGTAGAGCGTGCGCAGCCCCGACAGCGCGTCATCCGCCCGCCCGGCCATCACCGCCTCGAATAAATCGTAGACCCCGCTGGCGTCGGCAAGCCCTAACATGGCACTCACCTCGGCCTCGCTGGCGGTCGCCCCGCCGGAGCCATAGGCGGCGATGGTCTGATCGAGCAGCGAGAGGCCGTCACG
>JBLHHE010000172.1:0-5626 GCA_047616465.1 Alphaproteobacteria bacterium | reverse complement strand
TAACATCGGCCCGGTCGCGGCTGAACGATTTGACCAATTGAGCCGCCCGCCCGGCATCGGCCTGGGCATCGTCGAAACGCAGGCGAACCGAATCGCCATCGCGGAACCCGGCATCGCGCAGGGCGTCGGTCATGCCTGTATACAGCGCATCGATTGCGGCATTACGGACAATTGCGGTGACCGCCACGAACGGCGGCGGGTCATCGTCACCGGCGCCTTGCGCCAGGGTGATTGCCGCCGGCGCCGCCATGACGATGGCGGCGAGGGAGAAGATTAAGGTTCGCAGTCGGTAGGCGGACAAAAGCATGGTCTCATTAGGGCACGTCACCTACACGTCTTAAGGCATCGTCCGAACCCGTGTCGATCTGGATCCTGATTGACGCTTTACCCCCGAAAGCCGTCTTTGATCAAGATAGAGGATTTCGGAGGGTTTTGGCCCCAATGTGACATCGGCAGGGTTCGCGTTTGTCGGTTTACACGCGCCTGTAAGTCATCGAGTGTTTGTAGATGCCGCTTGACGATTGTGTTTGCGGACAAATCGCCGGTGCCGGCGCATCCCTGGATCCCGAATCAAGTCCGGGATGACAGCCGGGGATGAAGCGCACTGGCCAGAGGCGGGAAGGCGCAATCGGACCGCAAACAAAATCGTCATCCCGGACTTGATCCGGGATCCATAAACGGCAATCGCGCTCGAAACTACGGTGGGCTATGCCCTGAGCGGCTCCGATTATTTGTGCAGATCGAAGCGAGCTAGGTGCTGCTTAGGGTCGATATTCCGGCCTATCGGGCCGGCGCCTTCGGTGTGGCGGCGCTGCGAAAGGGGTGCTGGCCGTTAATGGTAAAACTATCGATGGCGTTTTGGGCATCCGGGCCGGTCAGCCAGTCGATCAGTTTGCGGGCGTCGGCCTCGGCAATTTTACCGGATAAAGGCCCGAGCGGCGGTAAACGTCGGCCATGTTGAGACCGACCGCGGTATGACGCAGCATGACCTCGCCGGGCCCCGGATCGGACACGTCGACGGTCGTCCAATTCATCGCCTCGGGCCCGCCGAACTCCTCCTGGCGGAATGCGTGGACATTCATCATCTCGCCCCCGTTCCAGACGATGCTACGGAATATGCGCCAACGAATTGTTGTACGGCCCGGTTGTGATGCGTCCGCCGATGTCTGGAAAATTGCGCGAACGCGTCGCCAATGACCTGTGCGCGCAGCTGCTCAGCGTGACGTACGATCTCGGCCTCGTCGATCGGTTCCGGGGGCTCGTCGGCGAGGCGCACGCTGGCGACCGTCTTGGCCCGGGTTTTGTGATGCGTCCGCAAACGTCTGAATAGTCGCGTAAACGCGTCGCCAATGACCTGTGCGCGCAGCTGCTCAGCGAGACGCGTGACCTCGGCCTGGTCGATCGGTTCCGTGGGCTCGTCGGCGAGGCGCACGCTGGCGGCCGTCTTGGCCCAGGTTTTGAGATGCGCCCGCAAACGTCTGAATAATCGCGTAAACGCGTCGCCAATGACCTGGTGGCGCAAGTGTTCGGCGCTGCGCACGAGCTCGGCTTCTTCGAGATAGTCAGGGGAATAGAATTCCGCGTCGGCGAGGCGCACGGTGTCGACCGGATCGGGCGTGGTCCAGATTATGTTGAGATTGTCCGGGGATTGGATTTCCGCGTCGGCGAGGCGCACGGTGGCGACAGGATCGGGCTTAGTCCAGATTATGTTGATATTGTCCGGTTGAAATTCTTCCGGGCGGGTCTGGCGGGTCACAATTCGAGCTCCTTTTAAGAGAGTAAAATTAATCCGAATGGATCGTTATATTTCTTCCTTGCTCCCTAAATTAGGCATCTTTGGCGTTCTGACAAACGAGAAATCTTGATATATCGCACGAGATAATGTACTCTGACTTTTAGATGTATAATTTACCCCCCTTAAATGGCTTGCGTGCCTTCGAGGCTGCGGCCCGGCATCTCAGTTTTGCCAAGGCCGCCGAAGAATTAAATGTCACGCCGGGGGCTGTGAGCCATCAGATCCGCACACTCGAAGATCAACTCGGGGTCAAATTGTTCCGCCGGCTCAACCGGGCCATCGTCCTGACCGATGCCGGCGCATTGGCTTTTCCCGGTGTCCGGGACGGCTTCGAAGTGCTGCAACGTGCGGTTGGCCATATCGGCAGGCGTGCGCGCACCGATCGGGTCGTCGTTGTGACGGTATCCCCGTCTTTCGCCGCCAAATGGCTAGCGCCGCGGCTGGTGCAGTTTATCGAGCGCCATCCCGAGATCGACCTGCGTATCGGCGCTAACATGGCCACCATCGATCTCGCTACTGACCAGGCCGACGTCGCCGTTCGTTACAATTTAGGCAACAACGATGGTTTGGTTGCCGATAAACTGATGGACGAGGCGGCAACACCGATGTGCCGTCCCGAACTGCTCGATGGCGACCCGCCACTCCACACGCCCACCGATCTCGCCCTCCATACCCTGATCCACGACGATTCATTGTTGCGATTTTGGGTCGACACGCCGGGCTGGCAAAAATGGCTGGCGCTCGCCGGGTTGGCCGACCTCGAAGTCCGCGCCGGGCTGCACTTCAATTACGCTGACCACTGTTTGGACGCGGCGATCGCGGGCTCTGGAATTGTACTGGGTCGCAGAGCGATCGCGAGCCGCGATCTCGAACAGGGACGCCTCGTCGCGCCGTTCGATCTCGACATCCCCTTCCCGGGTAGTTATTACAGCGTGACGACGGAAGAAAAAGCTGGCAACGCAGATGTTCGCGCGTTTCTCGACTGGCTACGCGAGGAAGCGGCCAGTACACCGATGGGCGTACCAATGGCAACCTAGTCGTTGGACATGCTTTGCCGCGACCGAGTGTTCGCATTGTACCCATTTACGTTAGCAAGGCCGCCGCGGACAGCACTGTATTCGCTTTTGCTGAAGGGCTGGAATTGGCTATTTTCGGCCTATGGGGCCGGCGCCTTCGGTGTGGCGGCGCTGCGAAAGGGGTGTTGGCCGTTAATGGTAAAACTATCGATCGCGTTTTGGGCGTCCGGGCCGGTCAGCCAGTCGATCAGTTTGCGGGCGTCGTCTTCGACGATATGAGGGTGGCGCTGCGGATTGACGAGAATGATCCCATAGGGATTGACCAAGGCATTATCGACCAGAATGGTGAGCTCGCCCCGATTGCCAAATTTCGCCCAAGTGCCGCTTTCGGTGAGCAGATGCGCGCCCAGAGCCGAGGCGATATTCAACGTCGCCCCCATGCCGGAACCAGTTTCGCGGTACCAGGCGGCAGGCGCGCCGCGCGGATCGATACCCGCCGCATTCCATAGTCGAAGTTCGGCGCTGTGGGTGCCGCTGTTGTCGCCGCGCGACACGAACAATGTTTTCGCCTCGGCAATACGGCGCAACGCCGCCGGGGCATCTGTCAGACCGGAGATTTTGGCTGGATCGCCGCGCGGGCCGACGATCAGAAAACGGCTGCTCATGACGTCCTTGCGCAAGACGCCATGGCCGGCCTCGATGAAGGCGTCTTCGGATGCTCGGTCATGGACGAACACAATATCGGCGTCGCCGCTAATGCCGAGCCGCAACGCCGCGCCGGTGCCGCGCACCACGACGTGAACGACCAGGCCGGTTTGCGCGGTCAGTTTCGGCAGCAAGTGGTCGAGCAATCCTGAATTTTCAACCGACGTGGTCGTCGCCAGAATGATCGCGCGGTCGGCGGCGGCCGGTGGCGCTATGGCCAGCAGCGCAAACCACAGCGCACATCCGGCAAGGCGAAAGACGGCTACCACAGCAATTCTCCCTTAATGAAGGCCTGGGCCTCTGGCGTGGCGGGCGCGGCGAAAAACCGATCGGCGGGGGTTCGCTCGAGCAATCTGCCGTGATGGATAAATAATATCTCATCGGCAAGGCGCTGGGCCTGTCCCAGATCGTGGGTCGTCATGATGATTTTTGTGCCGGCGGCGTGAAACCCGTCGATCAGGGTTTCCACCGCCCGGGTCGCCGCCGGGTCGAGATTGGCGGTGGGCTCGTCGAGAAACAGCACTTGCGGCGCGGTTGCCCAGGCGCGGGCCAGGGCGAGGCGCTGTTGTTCGCCCCCCGACAGGGCGCGGGCGGGCCGGTCGGCGAGCGTGGCCAGGCCGGTTTGCGCCAGCGCCAGGGTGGCGCGGGCGCGCCGCTGCTGACGCGGCACACGGCGCAGCTTCAGCGCGTGCTCCACATTGCCGCGTACCGAGCGGCGCAACAGCACCGGACGCTGGAACACCATTGCCTGATGTCGCTGCACGCGCGCCGGGTCGCCCGGAACTTGGGCGCCCCAGCGGATCGCGCCCCTGGTGGGTGTCAGCAGCCCATGGCAGAGCCGCAGGGTCAGGCTCTTGCCGGCGCCGTTCGGGCCCAGCAGCACCGTCCGTGTGCCCGCCGCCAGACGGAAATCGATATCGTGCAACAGGCGCACGCCGCCGGCCTCGTAGACCAGCTTCGAGACCTCCAGGGGCAGGATCGTAGGGGGCGCGGTCATGCGCGCGTGGCCTGGCGCAGGGCGTTGGCGGCTATCAGCTGGGAAACGCCGTTGACGGCCAACGCCAAGGCCAACAAAACGATGCCCAGGCCGAGCGCCATTTCCAGATTTCCTTTGCTGGTCTCGAGCGCGATCGCCGTGGTCATGACCCGAGTGACGCTGTCGATATTGCCGCCGACGATCATCACCGCGCCGACTTCGGCAATCGCCCGGCCGAAGCCGGCAAGCACCGTGGTCGTCAGTGAAAACCGGCCGTCCCACAGCAAGGTGGCGATAATGTCCCACCGGGTGGCGCCGAGCGATCTTAAATGTTCGCCATATTCATCCCACAGATCCGCCACCGTCTGGCGGGTCAGCGCGGCGATGATCGGGGTCACCAGGATGGTCTGGGCGATGATCATGGCGGTCGGCGTGAACAATAGACCGAGCACGCCGAACGGTCCGCTGCGCGACAACAGCAGGAACACGATCAAGCCGACCACCACCGGCGGCAGGCCCATCAGCGCATTCAAAACGGCGACGGCGGCGCCGCGGCCGGGGAACCGGCTCAGGGCGAGCAGGGCACCCAAGGGGAAACCGATCACACAGGCAATCAACACCGCGCTCAAACTGACCCGCAGGGACAGGCCGACGATGGCGAGAAAATCCCGATCAAAGTCGACGATCAGCGTCGCCGCATTCACCAGCGCCTGGCCGAATTCAGCCATGTTTTCTGCTAAAAAACAGTATTTGTACGATAATATGCATATTTTACGTAATCACTTACATGGCGTAAAAAAACTACTACATAGCAAATCGTCGGTCAGTGTCCACGCTTTTCCGGGATGGACTTGCCGGGAACAGCCCCGGCGACTTAGTTTGGGCCTCCTTATTTTTACAAGAGACGCCGCATGGCCGCGCAGCTGGTTCAGCCTAATCCGGACGACCCCCGCCTGACCGAGCGGGTTGCGGGGATCGACGAGCATGGCGGCCGGGTCGAGGCCTCTGTGGTTGTCGAGCGCCCGTTGACGCTATTTCTCAATGGCCAGGAAATCGTCACCATGATGACGGTCGGCGATTATCCCGAATATCTCGCGGTCGGTTACCTCGCCAACCAAAACATGCTGCTGCCCG
>JBLHHE010000171.1:0-5632 GCA_047616465.1 Alphaproteobacteria bacterium | reverse complement strand
CGCCGCCGGCTGGAACGGCGTTTTCCTGGCAGAGTCGGCGCGCCAGGCCCCCTCGGGCGCCATCAGCCGCGTAACCGGTGGCATCGGTTTCTTTATCTTTGGTGGCATTGTATTTGGACCGGCGGGCTTCGCCCTACTCATTGAGCAGACCGACTTCCCCACCGCCTATATGGTGACGGCAACGCTGCTGGTTGTCAGTGTCTACGCATTCCTCAAATCCAGCGCGATCACGAGAGCACAATCGGCTTAAGCATCCCGACCGTTAGCGTCATAATTTCGGTCCAGTCCCGGGCCCGCTAAATGCGGCGCTCGTGACCCTGCCAGAAATGTTCGCGGATGTCTTTCTTGCGCACCTTGCCGACGGCACTGCGCGGTAGCTCGTCCCAGAACGCCACCGCTTTCGGCGCTTTAACGCCACCGAGCTCGGTTTTGCACAATTCGATGATCTCGGCCTCGCTCGCGGAAGCGCCTGGTTTCAATTCGACGACGGCGGTCACCGCCTCACCCCACTTTTCATCCGGCGCGCCGACAACAGCGCAATCCTGCACCGCCGGGTGGGTCCAGATCACCTGCTCGACCTCGCTGGGATAGACGTTGAACCCGCCGGAGATGATCATGTCCTTCTTGCGGTCGACGATATAGATGTAGCCATCCTCGTCCTTGTGGCCAATATCGCCAGTACGGTGCCAGCCGTTGCTGGTCGTTACCTCAGCGGTCGCCTCCGGGTTCTTGTAATAACCGGCCATGACCAAACGCCCGCGCACGACGATCTCGCCGGGCTCGCCAGGCGGCAGAATATTTTCGTCGTCATCCATGATCTCGACCGGGGTCAACAATCCCGGCTGGCCGCAACTGGCAAGACGGTGCGCCTTATTGGTTTCGATCGCCTCGACGTGACCCGCCGGCGGGAAGAAGGTGCAGATCATCGGCGCTTCCGCCTGACCGTAGGTCTGGGTCATCACCGGCCCGAACACGTCGATGGCCTCGCGCAGTTTCTCGACCGACATGGGCGCGGCGGCGTAGACGAAATATTCCAGTGACGAATAGTCGTAATTGCGCACCTGCGGATGAGCCAGCATGACGTAGATCGCGGTCGGCGGTAGAAACAGGTTAGTCACGCCGTATTTCTCGATGTTTTCCATCACTTGCGGAAGTTGCACCCCATTCATGATGACGTTGGTGGCGCCATGGCCCATCAGGCTCAGGCCAACGACGCCTGCGGCATGGGTCATGGGCGCGGCGCACAGATGGACCGGCGGTTTATCCGGCGGCATATGAACCATCATTTCGGCGACCATGGTTTCGAACAGGGCGTTGGTCCACAAAATGCCCTTCGGCTGGCCGGTGGTGCCGCCCGACGAGAAGATGCCGCAAATCTCGTCGGGATCGTCGGGAAATGGCGCCACGATGCCGTCATGGCCGGCGACGAAATCGGCGAAGGACGGCGCGTTAGCGCCCGGACTGTCGATACACACATAGTTGACGATGTTCGGGCATTCATCGCGCAGGATCGCCACATTGTCCTCGAACGACGAGTGATAGAACAGAAACTCGGCCTCGTTGTGATTGAGGATGTAGCAATTCTCGCGGATTGCGTTGCGCGCATTGATCGGCACCCACGCGCCGCCGGCCCGGTATAGACCGAGCAGCGCGTCGAACGCGCCGGGATGGTTGGGACTATAGATCGCCGCCTTTTTATTGTGTGCGAAACCCGCCGCGTGCATCGCCAACGCCGTGCGATGGGACAGGATTTGCGCCGCGCGGTAGCTGGTCTCGGCGCCGTCCTCGGCGATCATGAAGGCGCGCCCGGGATTGAGCAGCGCGCCCCGGTCGAAAAAATCGATCACCCGCATGGCAAGGTCTCCACGCTAATCCTCATCCTGAGCCTCCTCATCCCGGGCTGGTCGAGGGATGAGGCTAAGCCCCCTCTCCCATAGGGAGAGGGTTTAAATCCCAACCCTACGGCACCAGCATGCTTATCCCGGTGGTTTTGCGGGATTCGACATCCTTGTGCAGTTTTGCGGCGTCTTTCAGGGGATAGCGTTGATTGATGCGCAGCTTGATCTTTTTGCTACGGATCATCGCGAACACCCGGCGCGAACTGAGCTTACGGTCCTCCGGCGAGGAGGCATAATTAAACAGCGAGGCACGGACAATAAACGGCGCACGCCCCATGAAGCGCGGCTCGTTCAGATTGACCAGCGGGACCGGTCCCGACGCGCCGCCGAAACTGGCCAGCAGGCCGCGATCCTTCAGGCAGGCCAGCGAAATTTCCCAAGTGTCCTTGCCGACCGGATCGTAGATCACATCGACGCCGCGCTTCTTGGTGATCTTCATGACCTCTTTGACCACGTCTTGGCGCGACGTGTTGATCGCGTATTTGGCGCCTGCAGTGAGTATCTGTTTGCACTTGGCGGCCGAGGACGCGGTGCCGATCACCGTCGCACCGCGCGCCTTGGCCCATTGGCACAGCATCAGGCCGACACCGCCGGCGGCCGAGTGCATCAACACAATGTCGCCCTTCTTGGTATTGTGCACCCGTTCGACCAGCATCTCCACGGTCATACCTTTGAGGTGGGTCGCCGCCGCCTGCTCGTCGGTAATGTCGCGCGGGATCGCAACGCAGATCGCCGCCGGCACGTTCTGCGCTTCGGAATAGGTGCCCACCTTACCGATATAGACCACCCGCTGGCCGACCTTGAGGCCCTTCACGCCACGGCCGACTTTCTCAATGACCCCGGCGGCTTCCGAGCCGATACCGGTCGGCATCTCCAGCGGATAACGCCCGGCCCGATGGTTGCAGTCGATGAAGTTAAAGCCGATCGCCGTATGGCGCACCGTCACCTCGCCGGAGCCCGGATTGGGCAGATCAATCGTCTTCCACTTCATCACCGACGGACCGCCGGGCTTGGCTATTTGGATGGCTTTAACTTGCATGGGAAAATCTCCTGTTGGGGTAAAGGCCGTCAGCCCGATGTGCGGCCGGCATCGATCTTGAGCAAGGTGCCGGTCATGTGGGGCGCCTCATCGCTCAGCGCGAACGAGGCTAAGGCAGCGTGTTCTTCCGGCTCGACCAACTCGTCCATGGGGACATATTTCAGACCGCGCGCGGCATATTCCGGGCCGCCGACCATCAAGGCTTGAGTCCTTGTGACGCCGGGTACGATGGTGTTGCAGCGAATTTTGTCCTCGGCCAATTCAATCGCCAGGGCGCGCATCAACTGGTGAACGCCGCCCTTGCTGGCGGTGTAGGGGACCATGCCCGGGATCGGCCGGATCGCGGTCGACGAGCCGGTGGCTAGCAACGATCCGCCCTCGCCCTGGTTCAACAACACTTTCACGGTCGACTGCAGGGTGAGGAATACGCCGGTCAGGTTCACCGCGACTACCCGGTTCCAATCGTCAAGGTCCATTTCCGCGAACGATGTTTGTTTGACGAAGGCGCCGGCATTGGCAACAACCCCGTCGATACGGCCAAATTTCTCCAATGTCGCGTCGACCATGGCTTGAACTTGATCGGGCTGGGTGACATCGGTAGGTAGCGCCAGGCCGTCGCCGGCATAGTTCGACATCGCCGCCACGGTCTCGGTCAAGCCGTCAGTGTTCAGCCCGGCGACAGTGACGTTGGCGCCATCGCGCGCCACGCGCAGCGCAATCGCCTGTCCGATGCCCGACTCGCCGCCGGTGACCATGAATACCTTGCCTGTTAAATCGCTCATGATTTTCTCCCCGATCAAGGACGATCCGGCGTTACCGCACGCCCGTCATTGTTTATGGTTGTCCCACCGTCTCGTGTACGGCGGATTTATTTTGCAAACTGTTTTACATCGTACCAGCATTTGCCACCAGAGCCGCCGAACATCGTAAGCAAGGAAAACTGTTATGACGAATTCATGGGCCGACACGCCGAACGGGCATTTGCTGGTGGATAGCGCCTGGCTCACCGACCATCTCGGCGACGCGGATTTACGCATCTTCGATTGCACCACCCGCCTGGTACCCGACGAAGAACTTGGTTACCGCATTGCCGACGCACGTGACAATTGGGCGGCCGGCCACATTCCCGGCGCCGGCTATCTCAATTGCCAGGACGATATGTGCTACACCGCGCATCAGCACCGTTTCATGCTAGCCGATCCTGAGACATTCGCCGCCTCGGTCGGCGCGCTGGGCATCGGCGACGATACGCGCATCGTGCTCTACAGCACCGCCGAACTCTTCTGGGCGACCCGCGCCTGGTGGGCGCTCTACGCCAACGGCTGCGACAACGCCGTGCTGCTGAACGGCGGCTTTCAAGGCTGGACCGCCGAAGGCCGCCCCGTATCGACCGCGCCTTGCACCTATCCGCCGGCTATTTACACTCCGCAACGGCGCACGGATGTGGTGTTGGACAAGGACGACGTTCTGGCGCTGCTGGATGACCCCGATGTCGCCGTGGTCAATGCGCTCAGCGCGGTGCAGTATCAGGGCACCGGCGGTATGGTCTTCGGGCGGCCGGGACGGATCGCCAACTCGACCAATGCGCCCTATCCCGACTTGGCCGATCTGGCCGCCGGCACCCTCAACGATCCGGCAACCGTGGGGGATATTTTCGCCGCGGCGGACGCCACCCCGGACAAACGCATCGTCAATTATTGCGGCGGCGGTATTTCGGCGACCATCGGCTTCTTCGCCCAAAAACTCATGGGCTACGACAACATCGCCCTATACGACGCCTCGATGCAGGAATGGGGCTTCGATGATAGCCTTCCCATGGAGCGGGATTAAATAAACCTCGTGCTTCGAGACGGCGCTTCGCGCCTCCTCAGCATGAGAATTTTGGGTTAACCTCGCCCGGACACGTGGATTTTAAATGAACCTCATCCTGAGGAGGGCCAACGGCCCGTCTCGAAGGACGAGGTGTAGACCGAGTACTTAGAGGAGTTAGCAATGCCGTTGCCAAAATCGTTCCAAGGCCGCCTGTCCCTGCCCGCTGTGGCCGCGCCGATGTTTCTGGTCTCGGGGCCGGAGATCGTCATTGCCACCTGTAAGTCAGGCGTCGTCGGCACGTTTCCCGCGCTCAACCAGCGCACCAGCGAGGGTTTCGACGACTGGCTGACGGAAATCGACGGCGCGCTGTCCGACGCCGACGCGCCCTACGGGGTCAATCTCATTGTCCACAAAACCAACCCCCGCGTGGCTCCGGATTTGGAGATTTGCGTCAAGCACAAGGTGCCCCTGATCATAACCTCGCTGGGCGCGGTCGCCGATTTGGTCGACACCGTGCACGGCTATGGCGGCGTGGTGTTCCACGATGTCACCACGGTGCGCCACGCGCAAAAAGCGGCCGAGGCCGGCTGCGACGGGTTGATCCTGGTCTGCGCCGGCGCCGGCGGCCACGCCGGCACCCTGAGCCCGTTTGCCCTGTTGCCGGAAATTCGCAGCTTCTTCGACGGTACTATCCTGCTCGCCGGCGCGCTGTCCGATGGCCGCGCCATCGCCGCGGCGCAGATGCTCGGCGCCGATCTGGCCTATTTCGGCACCCGCTTCATCGCCACAAAGGAAAGCGAGGCGGTCGAGGGCTTCAAACAGATGATCGTCGAGAGCGCCGCCAAGGACATCATCCACACCCCGGCGATCTCGGGCATTCCCG
>JBLHHE010000170.1:0-5632 GCA_047616465.1 Alphaproteobacteria bacterium | reverse complement strand
GATCTTTCGCCGCTTCCGAAACGACCGTTCGCGGTTCTTCGGAGGAGCCGAACCGGCCCCGAGGGGGACGGCAAGGTAAAGGGGAGGGGTCGTCTGCCGGGAAAGCGGCCGCTGTTTTCGAACAGTCGGATGGTTGGCCTGGCAGGTTAAGTCGGTAGGCGGTGTGGCTCTTCGGAGCTCCTTTCCTCGGAAGGACCGTCTGCGCCAGGTCGTTGGGCGCAGCGGGGCGGGTAACCGTTTCGACGACGCAGACGATCTCCGGCGCGCCCGTGCCGAGCGGGTAGTTCGTGGCCGGCAGCCGTGTCTTCGGACATAGGCGCTGACGCGAACGGCAAGCTAGGCGTCCGCGGATCGGTTGTGGCCACCTTCGGGAGGTCGCGACGGTTCACGGAGGGCCGCTGGAAGCGGGAGGAAGGTCGCTGCATTGGCGGCTCCCCCTGGCGGCGAAGACCTTCGGGTCGACGGCGCAGCCACCCCGAAAGCTTCGGCTGGAAGGGCGGATATGGCAGGCAGGTGTTGCCGCTTCGGCGGTTAGCGTCGGCAGGCCTGAGGGAGAGACGGCGGATCGATTCCAGGGCACTCGCCGGCCGGGAATTCGAGACGTAGCCCGAAGCCAGGGAAGGTTCGCTTGCGGACCGGAACGGGTAGACAGGCAGAAGCAGTTGGCGGCCCCCTGTGGGTTCAGGTTCTGTGAGGGTTACTGGGTGGACGGTGTAAAAACCGGACATTCGGCAACCGCCGGGAGCCGGGGATGACGTATCGGCCAGGGGTGCGTCACCTACGACCAGGCGGTTCCAAGCGGAGCAGCTTGCAAGTGTTAAGGGTGGATTCGCCGGGGCTTCGGTCACGGTGGGATTAACCCGGAGGTCTCAGAAGTAAGGGGAGCAATCCCCGCGCTGAACGGACCAGGAAAGCGTCAGGCGTCAAGGGCTCCGCGTCCATGCACCTGGCGCTTTCTTTTTTTCGCGCTTAACCTCGCTCAGATTCTAGACGCGCGGCCAAAAAAGGGGCCCGGCGTTTCCACCGGACCCCCTTAAGGCGTCAATGTGTAGGCTCCGCATCCAAGCTCGTACGGGATTCCTGTTATCAATGGGCGTTCGCGTCGGTCAAACAAAATCTGGTTTGCGGACGGATCGGTTAGGGGCAGGGCGCTCAATTTGAATATTCTTTCGATCCAATCCCATGTTGCCTACGGCCATGTCGGAAATTCAGCGGTGGTGCTGCCCCTGCAACGCCTTGGCCACGAGGTGTGGCCGGTCCATACGGCGATGTTGTCGAACCATGCCGGTTATCCCGATCATGGGGGCCGCGCTGTTCCGGCGGCCGAACTCGCCGATGTGATCGAGGCTCTCGACCGCCGTGGGGCACTGGCGCGCTGCAATGGCGTGTTATCGGGTTATTTGGGCGATGCCGCGGCGGGCGACGTCGTTTTGGACGCGGTAGCCCGTGTGCGGAAATTTGATAATTCAGCGCTATATTGCTGCGACCCGGTCCTGGGCGATGATGGTGAGATTTATGTCGCCGCGGGTATCGTGCCATTTATGCGCGACCGCGCCGCGCCGGCCGCCGATGTCCTGACACCAAACCTGTTTGAACTCGCGGTGCTGACGGATACCTCTTCCGATTCTCTGGCCGCCGCACCGCTCGGCGAGATTATAGCTACTGCCAAAAAACTTATAACGCCGGATCGTCGCACCTCGAAAGTTCTGGTAACCAGCCTCACCCCTGCAGGCCTGCCGCCCACCGATCTGGCGATGGCGGCGGTTACCGATACCGGTGCGTGGCTGGTAACGACACCGAAACTATCGTTTGCAACGCCGCCCCATGGCGCTGGCGATTGTTGTGCTGCCTTGTTTTGTGTGGCTCTTCTTGGTGGCGACGCCGCGTCGGCGCTGTCGCAGACGGCGAGCGCGATCTATGCCCTGTTGCACGCGACCGCACGGCTGGGCAGACACGAATTGGCGTTGGTCGAAGCCCAGGATTTTTTGGTCGATCCGCCGGAAATATTTCGCGTCGAAGCTCTCTCTTAATTGAGGCAATTTTATATCGCGGAATTATCTGTTATGAGGTCACCGCGCTCTGCAACATATGGGGCGTCACTCACGCCAACCGCTGACGCATCTCTGACTTGACCGATTTTATTCTGA
Organism: Alphaproteobacteria bacterium; assembly: GCA_047616465.1. GTDB lineage: Bacteria > Pseudomonadota > Alphaproteobacteria > UBA6615 > UBA6615 > JABDJY01. The sequence goes on along the minus strand of JBLHHE010000170.1, from coordinate 3,485 downwards.
TAAATGGCTTTTTGTTCGGCTTGGTGCTTGCGGCGCCCGTGGGGCCTGTCGGCGTGCTGTGCGTTCAGCGCACCCTATCGGAGGGGCGCATGCACGGTCTGTTATCCGGGCTCGGCGCCGCATTCGGTGACGCCATCTACGGCGCGATCGCTGCGTTCGGCATCAGCGCCATACAATTGTGGATCGCCGACCATCAGTCCGGATTGCGCACCATCGGCGGCATCGTCCTGTTGATATTGGCCGCCAAAACGCTGTTCGTGCGCCCGCGCCGCGCGGCGCCGGCGAAAGTCGGCCAGGTTCACACCGAAAGTTTGCTGCAGGATTTCATCTCGACGTTCTTGCTGGCGATTACCAATCCGATCACGATGCTGACATTCGCCGGTTTGTTCGTGACGCTCGGCGTTACCGACGCCGGCGATTCGGTCGATAATGCGGCGTTGTTGGTGACCGGCGTCTTTGCCGGCTCGGCCCTGTGGTGGTTCGCCTTGGCGTTCACCGCCAATCTGGCGCGGCCCTATCTCGATGGCGGCTACCAAAAATGGGTTTCGCGGGTTTCCGCCGCTATTCTGATCGGCTTCGGCGTCTACGCGCTGATCACCGCCCAGTTTTACTAATCGCTAGCATTTTTGTCTTTACGCGGTTGCCAGCCCGCCGGCTCACGCGGTGGGATCGGTCGCGGTCATCGAGGCGCGTTCGGCGAACGTCGCGAACCAGCCCGCAAGCTTGGGATGCGCCCTGCGCCAATCGACATCGGCAAAGCGGAAATCGCGATAGCCGAGCGCGCAGGCGACGGCGATCTGGCCGATCGTGACCGGGCCGTCGAGCGTCTCAGCTTCGTTTTCCAGCGCGCTGACCGCACGCGCCACAGACAGTTCCTGCCGTTCGACCAGTTTCTGGGACATTTTACCAGGCTCGTGAAAGGTCAGTTCCATGCGCACGGTGACCGAGGCGTCGAGGATGCCGTCGGCCAGGGCGAGCTGGCGCAACGCCGTCCACCGGCGCGGGCCGTCGTCAGGGTAAAGTTGCGCGCCCCCTTCGGCGTTCAAATACTCGCAGACTATGTTGGACTGGAATAGCGCCGGGGCATCGTCGCGGATCAGGACGGGGACTTTACCCAGGGGGTTGTCGTTGCGAAATCCGGGCGGGTCGCTCCAAGGGTCGAGCGCCTCGATCTCGACCCGGCCTTCGAGCCGCGCTTCGATCAGGGTAATGCGGGCTTTACGCGCGTAGGGCGACGGCACGGAATAAATTAGTTTCATGGCTGCAGTCTCCGCTGATGTGCTATCGGGCGTTCTATCGGATTATAAGTCACCGGCTGGCGTTCGTCATCGCCGCGCCTTTGTTAAGACTGCTGTGGTAAAGTAGCGCCATGTGGCCGGATGTTGTCGATCTTCGGGATTTTTACGCCTCGAGCCTGGGTCAGGTGACGTGCCGGTTGGTGCGCCGTCAAATCCGTACCTATTGGACCGATACGAGCGGTATGAACGTGCTGGGCGTAGGCTTCGCGACGCCCTATTTGCGCCCCTTCTGCGACGAAGCATCGCATGTGACGGCGATCATGCCGGCCCGCATGGGGGTGCTGGGATGGTCGGTGCCGGATGGCGGAGGGCGCAATGCTGTGTGTCTTTCCGACGAAGGCGCCTTGCCGTTCGCCGATCTCTCAATGGACCGGATCGTGATTGTCCACGGCCTGGAATATAGCGAGCAGGTGAACGCGCTGTTGCGCGAGGCTTGGCGTGTGCTGGCCGATGGCGGACGTTTGCTGGTCGTCGCGCCAAACCGGCGCGGCGCGTGGGCGCATGCCGACGATACGCCGTTTGGACACGGGCATCCCTATTCGCTCGATCAATTAAATCGAACATTGCGGCAATCGATGTTCACGCCGATCCGGGGCACGCGCGCGTTGTTCATGCCACCGACGCGGCGGCGCTTCTGGTTGGCGGCGGCGCCGGCCTGGGAAAAATTGGGCGCGCGCTGGTTTCGGGTTCTGGGCGGGGTCGTCATGGTCGAGGCGGCGAAACAAATCTATGCCGGCACAACTACCGGCGAGCGTCAGCGCCGGCACGGTTACGTCACGGTTCCCGAGGGGGCGCTTCCGCGGACCCAGACGGCGCGGATTCCTATGGCGCCTTCCGGCTCAACAGATAAATAGCTTCTTCGGCTAACCAGTTGGTCCACCGGCCAACCGACTCGCGCGGTGTCGCATGGCCCGAATGGTCAATGCTGACGACGCGGTCGATGGCGAATCCCATGTCTTCGGCCAGGGTGACAAAGTCGGTCAGGGTGCAAAACCGTATATTGGGTGAATCGCACCAGATGTAGGGCAATTTTTCCGATATGGGGCTGCGGCCTCGCATCAATAGATCGAAGCGGACCCGCCAATAACCGAGATTCGGAAAACTGACGATGGCGTGGCGGCCGATCCGCAATAGTTCGGTCAAGGTGCCTCTGACCTCGTAGATCGATTGCAGGGTCTGCGACAGAATCACGTAATCGAAGGCGTCAGACGGGTAATGCTGTAAATCGGTTTCCGCATCGCCTTGAACGACGGCTAGGCCGAGGCTGACCGACCGGTTGACGCCCTCTTGGCTGAGCTCGATCCCGCGGCCGTCGACCTGCTTGAAGTGGACCAGATAGTCCAGCAACGCGCCGTCGCCGCAGCCGATATCGAGAACCCGGCTGCCGGGCTCGATCATGTCGGCGACGCGCTGTAGATCGATCCGGCTGTGGATTTGCGGGAGCGATTGGGTGCGGCTCATGATGCCTCTGACTCGCCATTCAGACCCCGCAGCTCCGCTGCTCCGGCCAGAAAACCGGATAAAATGCGGAAGAACTCCAACTCGTCGAGCAGAAAGGCGTCGTGGCCGGCATCGGTCTCGATCTCGACGAAACTGACCGATGCGGCTACGGCGTTGAGCGCGTGGACGATCTGGCGTGATTCGGCGGTCGGGAAAAGCCAGTCCGAGGTGAAACTGATCAGGCAGAACCGGACCTGGGTATCCCCGAAGGCGTTGGCGAGGACGGCGTCATGTTCGGCCGCCAAATCGAAATAGTCCATCGCCCGGGTGATGTAGAGATACGAATTGGCATCGAACCGCTCGACGAACGTGCTGCCCTGGTGGCGCAGATAGCTTTCGATCTGGAAATCTGCGTCGAAGCCGTAGCTGACGTCGGTGCGGTCTTGTAGTTCTCGGCCGAATTTACGGTGCAGCGCCGAATCCGACAGATAGGTGATGTGGGCAGCCATACGCGCCACCGCGAGGCCCCGGTGGGGCCCCTCGGTATGGTCGTAGTAATTGCCGCCGTGCCAGTTGGGGTCGGCCATAATCGCCTGCCGGCCAACCTCGTGGAAGGCGATATTTTGCGCCGAATGGCGCGCCGCGCCGGCAATGGGTATGGCGCAGAAGACGCGCTCGGGATATCGCGATGCCCATTCCAGCGCCTGCATGGCGCCCATGGACCCGCCGGTCACACAGAATAGTTTG
>JBLHHE010000169.1:0-5669 GCA_047616465.1 Alphaproteobacteria bacterium | reverse complement strand
CGTGCGCCGCCGTCCGATCGTCAAAGCTGATCGCCGCTGTCGAATTGCTGGCGCTGATCTGGGCGATCGCCGTCAGCTCCTGCACCAGCGCGCGCCGGTAATTATTGATCTCGAGCGCGACGAACAACACCGAAGCCAACACCAAAACGATGGTCGTCGTCATCACGGCAATCGCCGTGACCTTGTGGCGAACGGACAGGTTCCGGATCATTTCGTCACCCGCGGCACGAGTGCTGTCTGCGTACCGACGGTGTCGGCCAGGCGCAGCAATTTGGAACTCAATTTCAGGCCCGCCTTCTCCACGGCACCGACGTTGATCTCAAGGCGGCTACGATCCTCGGTCTTCTTCAAGGCGACGATGCCGCCGGAACGCGTGAACTCGCCCATATCGGCCACAGTAAGGATCGGCAACGCGCCCACCGTGTCAAGAATCCCTGCCAACCGTTCCGACTCTGAAATGCTGATAAACAAGATATGGCACGCTACGGCGTCCTCCACCCTGGCGATGTGGTCGGCGGTGAGGGTCCTGTTCCGGACCGTCTTGCCTTGCAACGAACCTAAAGCCGGGCCGAACGGATCGTCGCCGATGACGCAGATGCGCAGGGGTGCGGTTGCATTACTAAAGGCCGCCGCGGGCCATTCGGCGAACTTAGCGAAGTTATAGAGGATCGCCGCCTTGATCAGATATTCGCGGCTGATTTTTGTCGCCTGAGCCTTAGGGGCGGCGGAAAGTTCGGTAGACTGGGCCTGGGCCTGGGCAGCCGGCACCGCCGCCAGCGTGATCATGCCACCGGCGAGACCAACGATCGCAAAGCGGCGAAGGGCCGCGGCGATGACTTTGGCGACGTGCCTATGTTGTTTTTTAAAAGCCATGGCGGTCACAACGACGTGTCGGCGTTGGCCGGCCCCTCGGAATTAAAACCGGTGCTGGCATCGCCTGTTTGGGTCAGCGTCTCGGCCTTGTCGGCGAGGCGCAGCAATTTGGAACTCAGTTTCACACCGGCCTGATCGGCCGCGCCCATATTCACCTCGATGCGGCTGCGGTGATGGACCGCCTTCAGGGCGATAATGCCGCCGGCGCTGGCAAACCGGTTGATGTCGGCGACCGTGAGGATAGGCAGCTGCGCAACATGATCGAGAATTTTCGACAGCCGCGCCTTTTCAGAGGCGCTAACAAACAGGATGTGGCACGGCGTCGCATCCTGGACATCGGCGATCCGTTTGGTCGCCAGCGGCCGGTCACGGACTTGCTTGCCGTTGAGCGTATCCAGCGCAGTGCCGAACGGATCGTCACCCAGCACACAAATACGTAGCGGTGCACCTGGATTACTGAAAGCGGCTTCCGGCCAGGCGGCGACCTTGGCGAAGTTGAACAGGATCGCCGCCTTGATCAGATATTCACGGCTGATGTCCGCCGTCGGCTGGGCTGTATCGACGCTCGTCTTTTCGACGGATTGAGCGTGCGCAGCGGGGGCGGCGGCCAGGGCGATCATGCCACCGGCGAGGCCGGCGATGGCGAGACCGCGAAGGGTCGCGGCGAAATTCATGTTAAGATTTTTGATAATCATGACCGTTACACCCAATTCAGCGTGGTCATGTCGGTATCGACGTTCAGAGTAGCTAAGTTTGGGCCACTGCCTTGAGTGTAGACGTGGTAGGCGCCGACGACCTCGCCATCGGTCCAACCGCCGCCGACATCGACGCTGTCCAGACCGTCGCCGTCGATGGTCAGAGTATCGGCATTATCGGTCATGCTGAGAACGTCGGCGTAAGACACTGTCAGGGCGTTAGCTAAGGTATCGGTCAGCAGATCGACAGTTTCGATGTTTGAGATCGTGCCGCCGAAAATGGTGAAATCGACATCACCGGCGTCGACCCGCAGCGTGTCGGTGCCGCCGCCGCCGTTGAACTGAGCGTTGGCAAAATCCCAGACCATAATATCGTCGCCACCGCCACCGTGGAGACGGTCGGCACCACCCGCGCCGCCATCAAGGATGTCGTTACCGGCCGTGCCAACCAACACGTCATTCCCGACGGTGCCGTTGATGACGTTGGTACCACCGCCACCGCCACCGCCACCGTCGTCGGGTGCGGCAGGGCCGTTGTCTTGTTTGCCGAATTTCGCAAAGTCAAAATCGGGTTTCTGGCCACCGTTATGGGCGGGTAAGGCCGAGCCCGCCCCGAACGCATTTCCGTTAGCATGGCCCTGGCTTGCCGTGGCGGCAAACTGGGCCGAGTTCGATTGCGCCTGTTCTGTCAGGGACTGGACGTTGAGGAACGAAAGATCGTTATCTGCACTAGGCGCCAAGTTCGAGAGTGGGACTTCGGCATCGGTGGCGCCGGGCTCAGTGCGGGCGGCCTCTGTGTTATCGCTGTCTGGTCTGTTGCTACTGTCGAAACTTTGCAGCGCCAACTGGACGACCTCTTCGATGGTCGGCAGGGTGGCGCCCTCAAGCGTGAGGCCAAGTACCTGGGCCAGCTCCAGGGCGGTCAGGTCAGCGGGCAATCTTGCAACCTCGAGGACGGTTGGCAGAACGTCACCCGCGAGATCGAGGCCGAGCACCTGTTCCAGATCCAGATCGGTCAGGTCGGCCGGCAGATCCGCGGTTGCGAGCAATTTCGTTAATCCGGCCGATGGACCGGCCGAACGCTCGGCGGCCACATCCTCGTCGAGCCGGAGATCCATCAGGTCTTCCAGATCGAGCACCGTCAGATCGGCTTTCGGACCGTCGATTGCCAAAGAACCGACAATATCGGCGGATATCGCACCAGCCTGACTTACCACCAAACCGGCGCCGTCAGCACCTAATGCACCCGTCGTGGCCTCTGAAGGCGCGTTCGGGGCGTTTTGGTCGTCGGCGTTAGGGTTTACGGGCAGGGCCATTTACAGGCTTTCCTGGTTGAAGAATTAAGGGAAATATAAGTAAAAAAGGTTAACAGAAAGTAAATATTTGAATATTGATGGCATTTTTTGGTTTGTTTCTTATAAAAATATAATTATGTTCTTATTAAATATGAATAAAATACAAATATAAATGTATTATTAATTAATTAAAAATGTAACTGTATTTACATAAATTTTGAAATATGCAGCATTTTTCCGATTTGAGCCCGATTTTGCAATCATCCACGGCCTGGACCGCCGCGCTGAGGGCGTTCGGCGAATGCACCGTTACCGCGAACCCGAGATCCGACGATTTACCCTGACCCAGGGCATCGCCGCTGGGTCACACTCGATCGCCCTTGATTAGGCGCGTGCAAGCTAGCAAGCTGCATACACGAGGATGCTAAGTAGGAACCGTAGCCGTGAAAGACAGCCTAAAATCGGGTCTTCAAATCACCCAACGCATTACCGTCGATACCGGCCGTACGATCGGCTTCATGGGCGACGAATTCCGGGTCTATTCCACACCGTCGATGGTGCTCGACATCGAGCGCACCTGCAAAGGCCTTCTCGACAAGCATCTAGACGAGGGCGAAAATTCCGTCGGCGCCCGGGTCGAGATCGATCATTTGGGGGCGACGCTGCTCGATATGTGGGTCGATGTGCGCACCACCATCACCGAAATCGACGGCCGCCGTGTGCTATTCAACGCCGAGGTCCACGACCAACTTGGCGACAAGGTCGGCGCTTGCCAACACACTCGTTTTATCGTCGATCTCTCCAAACAAAAGATACGCCTCGACGCCAAACGCTCCCGGCTCTCCAGCGGCTAATCCGCGGCAGCGGCCTCGGCCACGGTTTCGCCGACCGCGCCCTCGCCGATCAAGCTCTCGATCTCGTCGCGGGTAAAACCGAACTCGGCCAAGACTTCGCGGCTGTGCTGGCCGATCAACGGCGCGCCACGGCTAATCTCGGTCGAGGCGGCGGAGTATTTCACCGGATGGCCGATGGCGGCGAACTCGCCACCTGTCGCCGCCGGAACCTGCGCGATCATGCTCCGCGCCTTGGTGTGCGGATCGTTGACCATTTCGGCAATATCGTAGACCGGGCCAGCCGGGACTCCGGCAGCCTCAAGAACATCCAGCCACTGCGCCGTGGTGCGCTGGGAGAGGATCGCGTTCAGGGTCTCAACCAGGGCGTCGAGGTTATCCATGCGGTCGATGGGCAGGGCAAACCGCACATCGTCGGCCAGTTCTGGCGCCTCGATGGCCGCGACGAATTTCAGCCAGGTATTCTGGTTGGCGGCGCCGACGATAACCCAGGTATCGCTGGTCTTGAACGCCTGGTAGGGCGCCGACAGGGGATGGGCCGAACCCATGGCTTGCGACACTTCTCCGGTCGCAGCATAGATCGCCGTCTGCCAGAAGGTGTGGGCGATACCCGCCTCGTAGAGCGAGGTATCGACATATTGGCCTTCACCGGTGCGGGTGCGCTGAACCACCGCGCCGCAGATGCCCAGGGCGGCCAGCATGCCGGCGGTGATGTCAGTGATCGGCGCGCCGACCTTGACCGGCGGGCGGCCCGGCCCCTCACCGGTAATGCTCATAATACCCGACATGGCCTGAGTGATCAGGTCGAAGCCGCCGCGCTCGGCATAGGGGCCAGTGCGCCCAAACCCCGAAATCGAACAATAAATCAGCGCTGGGTTCGCCTTGTGCATTTCCGCCCAACCGATGCCGTAATGCTCCATCGCACCCATGCGGTAATTCTCGATGAACACATCGGCCTGCTCGATCATGCGGCGCAGCGTGGCGCGGCCGCTATCGGTCTTCAGATCCAGCCCCAGGCCGCGCTTGTTGCGGTTCATCATGGCGTAGGCGGCCGAATCGCCGTCGACAGATTTGCCGAAGCGGCGCGTGTCGTCGCCGGCCGGCAGCCGCTCGACCTTGATCACATCGGCGCCCATATCGGCGAGCAGCTGCCCGCAGGTCGGCGCCGCCATAATATGGCTCAGCTCGACCACTTTGAGTCCGCCCAACAGGCCTTCATTGATCGTCATTGTTAGCGTCCCTCGAATTCCGGCTTTTTCTTGGCCAGGAAGGCCTGGTAGCCGGTGTTGTAATCTTCGCTGTCGAAACAAGCGTAGCCCTCGGCCAGCTCGGCCGCACTCAACGGCGTCGCCGTATGGGCGCCAGCCAGCACCCGGTCGGCAAACTTCTTATGCCAGCGATTGACCAGCGGCGCCCCATCGGCGATGCGCCGGGCGGTGGCGTAGGCCTCGGCCTCGACCTGGTCGTCGGGCACCACCCGGTTGACCAAACCCTTATCTTTGGCTTCGGCGGCATCGAAGACACGGGCCTCGAACAGAATTTCCAGCGCCACCGAACGCCCCACCAGGCCAACCAGGGCCTCGACTTCCGGGTAGGCCATCACCAGGCCCAGCCGGTTGATCGGCACGCCAAAGCGCGACCCCGCGCCGCAGATGCGCATGTCGCACATTAAAGCCAGTTCCAGCGCACCGCCGACGCACAAGCCCTTGATCAGGGCGATCACCGGATGACGGCAATCGCGAATGCCATGCATCGAGCGGTGCATCAACGCGCCATATTCGGCCGCCTGCGCGGAATTGGACCGCTCGGTCTCGAATTCGGAAATATCGGCGCCCGGCCCCATCGCCTTGTCGCCGGCCCCGCGCAGCACCACGCAACGCACGGTGGCGTCGCCATCGAGCTCGGCCATCACGTCGCCGAGCCGCCGCCACATCGCCTTGTTCAGCGCGTTTAAT
>JBLHHE010000168.1:0-5743 GCA_047616465.1 Alphaproteobacteria bacterium | reverse complement strand
GGCCAAGCGCTCGCATACGACAGCGGGCAGGCCAAGCGCTACAAAGAGCCGGATCATTTCTAGCCCACTCCCGTCCCGGCGTCAGTCCTCGAGAAACAAGCTCAACACGCCGGTATAGGTATAGAGCCGGCCATTGGAGATCTCGCCATTGCCGAAAAATCCGATGAGGGGAACATCGCCCAGCGCGTCGCGTATCATAGAAAGCTCTTGCGAGCCCGGCCCGAACTGATTGGGGCCGCGCGCGATACAGCTGTGATAAACGCCGCCGCGAATACCGGCCCCAGCACGGCCTTTCAGCGAGTCGAGCATACGTCCCATGTCCTCGACGGCGCTGGCGCCGTCGCGGCGCACGAACATCACCTGGTCGCCTTCGCTGAGCGCATCACCGATCGCCAGCCACCCCCGACTGGCGTCGATGCCGATCAAATTGCGCACCATATAATCGCCGGTATCGGAACCCACTACCGGCACTGCGGCGTGGATGTAGCCGACAACCCGCTGTAGGTCGCGCGCCAGCAAGTCGCCGATATCTTCCTTGAAAACATCGACCGCCGGCCGCCCGTCGAGCTCGGAAACGACGTCATTTTCCATGGCCGTGATGGTGTGCTGCGGGCCGATCGGCGAGCAGCCCTGGGTGAGACCGGTGGCCACCGGCACCGCCTCGCCGAACAGCACGCCGGAGAGACCGCCCCCGGTGGTCGCGCCGGCAATCTGGCCGGCCCCGGTCGCAGCGCTGGTCAAGCCGCCCACCACGTAAGCTTGCGTCGTCTCGGCCAACCCGGGCACCAGGGATAGCGCCCCGGCGCCGCGCGGATCGGCATGGATGACGGCAAACCTCGGCTGTTGCGCCGCCAGCCAGCCCGATAGCGGACCCAACACCCCCTCGCCGCCGTCCGCCGAAGTGATCGACGGGACCAAATGATAATTCTCGGCGGGCATCGCCAACGCCATAATTGCCATCGCCGGGGTATCGAAATATTCGACGCCGGTCGCACAGATCGCCGGCGCGACCGCGCCTACCCAATCGGCGATACCGGTGCGCCCGCACAATTGGGAGAGGATATCATCGAGATCGCCGGCCAGCGGTTCGGTCACATACAGCAGGCCGAGCCCCCCGGGCGCCGAGGACCAGCTATCGAGGCAGTGATCCAGCAGGCTCTTCCAGCCACGCCATTGGGTAATCGGGCCCTCCTGGGTCACCCCGGCATGGGCATAGGCAAACGACGTCATGATAATGCCTCGTTAGGGGTTCGTGGTCTTCGAGCGTTGTTCAATGTCGGTCAGCGCTTTCAATACCAATGGTGTAAACCGCTCGACAATAATACGCACGCCCGCCGGATTTGGGTGAATGCCGTCGCGCTGGTTTAGCGCCGGCCGCGCCGCCACACCTTCCAGGAAAAACGGATAGAAAGCGACCCCGTGGCGTTCGGCCAGCCGCGGAAATACGGCGTTAAACGCATCACTGTAAGCGCGCCCCATATTCGGCGGCGCCACCATGCCCATTAAGATCGCGGGAACGCCTTTGTCGGCCAGGCGCGTCAGGATTGCGCCAAGATTGGACTCCATAGCCGCCGGATCGAGGCCGCGCAGACCGTCGTTGGCGCCCAGTTCCACAATCACCAAATCGGGGGTATCAGCGAGAATCCAGTCGACACGCGCCAGACCGCCCGCCGACGTGGCGCCAGAAACGCCAGCGTTGACAACCCGTGCATTGGCGCCGGCGCCGCGCAGGGCCGCTTCGAGGCGCACGGCAAACCCATCGCTGGCAACCACACCGAAGCCGGCGGTCAGACTATCGCCCAGAGCGACGATCACAGTCTCGTCATTCGCCGCGAATGCCGTTCCATATAGACTGGCCGACAAGCCTGCCAGGGCCCACATTGTGGCTAGAACTATGGCGCAAGATCGCCTTAATCCGCCGTAGAATCTATCGAACGAACCACGGCCGGTCGAGGTTCGAGCACGGCCATATCGTCGAGGGCCATTTCTTTTTCGCCCCGCCACGGGGGCATAGAGGTACAACCAGCGTCTCATGATGGACTTACCCGATCCGCTACAAACACCGCGCCGCGAAGGCGCAACGGCGAACGAACCTATCGTTGAGTTAACCGACGTTCACCTTCATTTGGCGAGTGCGGGCGGCGAGGTCAACATTCTTCGCGGTCTCGACCTGTCGGTCGCCGCCGGCGAGACCATCGGTGTCGTCGGCCCGTCGGGGTCGGGCAAGTCGACCATGATGATGGTGATCGCCGGGCTGGAACGCCCGACCAGCGGGACGGTGCGGGTCGCCGGTTGCGATCTGCCCCAGCTCAACGAGGACGCGCTGGCCCTGTTCCGGCGCCGGTCCGTCGGCATCGTGTTTCAGGCATTTCATTTAGTGCCCACCATGACGGCGGTCGAGAACGTCGCCGTACCGCTGGAATTCGCCCGCATCCCCGACGCCTTCGGCCGCGCCAAGACGAGCCTCGAGACGGTGGGCTTGGGCGAGCGTCTGAGCCATTATCCGTCGCAACTATCGGGCGGCGAACAACAGCGCGTCGCCATCGCCCGCGCCTTCGCCACCGAGCCCGATCTGCTGCTGGCCGACGAACCGACCGGCAATTTGGACGGCGAAACCGGCGAACAGGTCATCAATATCCTGTTCGAACGGGCCGAACGCTTTGGCACCACATTGTTGCTGATCACCCACGATAGGACCATCGCCCAGCGCTGCAGCCGCGTTGTGCAATTGCGCGACGGACGCATTACCGATAATGGCGCGGCTAGCCCATGAGCGGGGATGGGGCGGTGTCGTGGGCCCTCGCCTGGCGCCTCGCCCGGCGTGAATTGCGCAGTGGCGTGCGGGGCTTTCGGGTTTTCCTGGCCTGTATCACGGTCGGTGTCGCCGCCATCGCCGCCGTCGGCTCGACCTCATCGGGGCTGACAGCAAGTCTGAGTGACGACGCCCGCGAGATCCTCGGCGGCGACGTTTCCGTTCGCTTGGTGCACCGCCCCGCCGCCCCGGACGAGGAAATCCATCTGCGCAGCGCCGGGCAAATTTCCGGCAGCGCCGAATTACGGGCGATGGCGCAACCCGAGACCGCCGGTCCCGACGGCGTCCGGTCGTTGGTGGAACTCAAAGCCGTCGATGCCAGCTATCCGCTGTATGGCGCCCTGGAAACCGAACCGCCCCTGACCCGCCAGGAACTGCTAGGCCGGCGTGGCGAACTTTGGGGAGCTGCCGTTGCCCCCGCGCTGCGCGATCGCTTGGGGGTCGCGCTCGGCGATGTGCTGCGGGTCGGCGACGGGCGTTTCGAAATTCGCGCCATCATTGACCGCGAACCCGACCGGCTGGGCGGATCGGGCCTGTTCTCATTGGGGCCCCGGCTGATGATCGCCAAGGCGGCGCTGGCCGATACCGGCTTGGTTCAACCCGGCAGCCTGATCTACTACACCTACCGGGCGGCTTTGCCCGAAAGCATCGATCCGGAAGACTGGATCGCCGAGCTCAATACGAAGTTTCCCGATGCCGGTTGGCGGATTCGCCGGCTCGAAGAAGCCGCGCCCCAGATTCGCCGCCTGGTGCAACGGGTTGGATTGTTTCTGACCTTCGTCGGCCTCACCGCCCTGCTGGTCGGCGGCGTCGGTGTGGCCAATGCGGTCAGCGCCTATCTCGACGGCAAGACCGCCGTCATCGCCACGCTCAAATGCCTCGGCGCGCCGTCAGCGCTTATCGTGCGCATCTATCTGCTGCAAATACTGGCATTAGCCGCGGTCGGTATTGGGGCCGGTCTGGTGCTGGGGGCGCTGGCCCCGTTGGCGGCGTCCGGCGCGATCACGGCCTTCCTGCCGGTACCGGTCAGCCTCGGTATTTATCCCAACGCTCTGCTGACGGCAGCGGCTTTCGGCTTGCTAACCGCGCTGAGTTTTGGCCTCTGGCCGGTGGCGCGCGCCGGCCAGATACCGGCCGGCAGCCTGTTTCGAAACCTTGTCGCCCCCGCCAAAACATGGCCGCCGGCGATCTATGTTGTGGCCACCGCAACAGGTTTGACCGCCCTGGCCGCGCTGGCGGTCGCAACCGCTGACGATACCAGGTTGGCGCTATGGTTCGTCGGTGGCGCCGTTGCGGCGATGCTCACCTTTCGCGCTGTCGCCGGCTTGATTGCGTTTGCCGCGCGGCGCGTCGGCAATCTGCGCCAGCCCGCCGTGCGGCTTGCCGTTGCCGCGCTGCACCGGCCGGGTACGCCAACGCCCAGCGTCGTGTTGGCGCTCGGCCTGGGACTGTCGGTACTCGTCACCATCGCCCAGATCGACGGTAATCTCAGCCGGCAAATCCGCGAGGAGCTGCCCACCGGCGCGCCGGCATTTTTCTTCGTCGATCTGCAGCCCGATCAGATCGCCCCTTTCACGTCAATTCTGGCCGGTATTTCCGGGGTCGAGAAAACCGTCCAGGTGCCAATGCTGAGAGGCCGCATCACCGGGATCGCCGGCACCGCCGCCGAGGCCGCTATCATCGACCCCAACGCGCGCTGGGCGATCCGTGGCGATCGGGGCATTACCTGGAGCGGCGAGGCCCCGGAGAACAGCCCCGTTGTCGACGGCGAATGGTGGCCAGCCGATTATGACGGCCCACCGCTGGTCAGCCTGGATGTCCACGTCGCTGAAGGTTTCGGCATCGGTATCGGCGATACACTGGCCGTCAACGTGCTGGGCCGCGAATTTACTGCCACCATCGCCAATTTGCGGCATATCGACTGGCAAACCCTGTCGATAAATTTTGTCATGATTTTCTCGCCGGGATTTTTGGAAGCGGCGCCGCGCAGCCATATCGCTATCGTTCATGCCGATGCCGCATCGGAGGCCGAGATTGAGCGCAGCGTGACCAACGCCTTCCGTAATGTCAGCGCGGTGCAGGTTCGCGACGCCCTGGAGACGGTCAACGGGATCGTCACCGGCATCGGCACCGCCGTGCGGCTGGCCGCCTTGGTCGCGCTGGTGGCGGGGATCCTGGTCCTGGCCGGCGCGATTGCGGCGAGCCACCGGCGGCGGGTCTATGACAGCGTGGTGTTCAAAGTTCTCGGCGCGACCCGGCGCAATGTGATGGCGATCTTCATCCTCGAATATGGCCTGCTCGGGCTGGTCACCGCGTCGCTGGCCGCCATTGTCGGCTCGATCGCCGCCTGGGCGGTGTTGCGCTTCCTCATGAACATCGACTGGGTGCTGATGCCAAAAACCATCGCAATTACCGTGATCGGCGCGACACTCGTCATTCTGGCTATCGGAGTCGCCGGCACCTGGCATACGCTGGGTCAGAAAACCGCGCCGCTGCTGCGCAACGAATAAACCGGGTTGAGATAAGATGAGGATCGGACAGGGATCTCCCGACGATGCGCTGACAGTGGCCTATCTGCCGCTGGGGGTATTCATCGCGATCTCTCTGGCCAGCCTGTTTTCCCTGGCCTTTCAGCTTGGCTTCGTCCCGCCGCTGATCAGCCTGGGTCTCTTGGCGGTCTTGATTGTATCCGTCGGTGTCGCGACCCGGCAATTCAGCGCCTCGGCGGCGGCCGGCACCCGGCTAACGTTGGCCCATATGGGTTTGGTCTGTTTGCTTGGCGGTGTCGCTGTCGCGACGCCCGCCGCGTTCCCACCGTTGATGCTTTGGGCCCTTACAGCGATGGCGGCAGTGGCGGCCGGCACCCTGGTGGTCGAGGCCTGGATTACCGAGAAGTTCGACGCCGCCGGACCGTTCCGCCGGCGGTTGGGA
>JBLHHE010000167.1:0-5745 GCA_047616465.1 Alphaproteobacteria bacterium | reverse complement strand
GGTAAATTTAGTAGTGGTTCCGCCGCTTGGCGTGGAAATCGTCGTGTTAAGCGTGCCCTCAAGACGGTCCCCCTGGAATGTCACCGTCGAGACTTTGCCGTCCTCAAGGAGCGTTGCAAACTCGGTGTAGGAGACCGTTGTGCGGACTTCGGTTGACTGGGGTTGGACAAAGACCAGAAACAGGATGGCGAACCCTATCGCCAACACGAACCATATCATGAGCTTCGGTTGCAAGTTGTTCACGGGTGCCGCCTTCTGTGTCGCTTGAATTGCCAATGCGTAAAAAACAAACTCAAATTACGACTACTTGGCGTTGCGGGTGTTGACCTCCATCAACCCGGCCAAACGGCTATCGCTCTCGATTGCGCTAGCGCAAGGCGGTGGTGTGGCGCCTGCGTTAAGCATATGGCCAACGCCACCAAAGGAGGATCCGTCAATGTCTGCTTCAGAACAGAAAAATTCGCAGGTTCAGTCAAACGCCGCCCAACCGCCTTCTTATGAGGAATTGGTCCGCCTGGTGGGAGAATTGGAACCGGCGCGGCTGGCCGAAATCGAGCTGCTCCATGCCACCATAAACGAGATCGAGGAAGCCGTGGCTTTTGCGTCGGGGGAAGATGATGTCATGGGCGAGGCCCGCATTCCGTTGATCGGCCGCGCGGCAGAGGTCTACGAGATCATCACGTCCGATGCGGCAACGGACGAAGAGCGATAAACCTAGCTCGAGTGCCATAACGATATCATCGATTGATCCACGCCATGGCCGCCGTCGTGGAAACCATGACGGTCACACCGTTAAGTTCGCCCGAGGGACAGTTTTGGATATGATGCCGTTTGGGATGAAATCACGCTTGAGGAGAGAATTATGAACAAGCTTTACGCTGCTCGGTGGATGTCCGCTTTAGCGTTCACCTTGATCGCTAGCGTTTCCTTGAGCTCAGCCTGGGCCGCCGGCACCGGTCACTCGCATGACCCAGCTATCGAAAAGGAGGAGTTGGAGCACTCGGACGGCCCTGCAAACCAAAAGGAGATGCTGGAGCAAATGAAGGAGTTGCACGGCGGCCACGAACACGGGCATGACTTCGAGGCAATGGAAAAGGTTTCAGCCGAAGATACCCAGCGCTTGATGGGGTTGTTGGCGGATCTTGGGCTGGCTCTGCCGCCGATGGATAGCCATCGCGGGCGTGAACTCTTCATCAATAAGGGCTGTGTCGCGTGCCACTCGGTCAACAATGTGGGCGGGGAGATCGGACCTACGCTCAACGCAGCTGATATGCCGCAGCCGATGAACGCCTTTGAGTTCAGCGCCCGAATGTGGCGTGGCGCCCCCGCCATGGCGCAGATGCAGGAAGACTTGCTGGGTGAGGTGATTTCTCTCAGCGGACAGGATCTGGCCGACCTGGTCGCCTTCGCACACGACAAGTCCGAGCAGGAAGAGTTGACGGTCGACCAAATTCCGGATCATTTGCGCAAGCTGATCGAAAAGTAATTGGATTGTCCGACACAATTTCGGGACTTTTATCTACGCCGTTGCAGGCCAAATATCCGCCTTGGGCTACACGTAAGCGAGAGTTCATGCCCTTGCCTTTATCCCGACCTTCGTAACCACGTGCCGGCGTATTGACCCTCCAGCTGCTGGAACGTGTATCCTGGGCGCAGGAATTGGATGGGTGCACGTAATGCGTTCAGTGTGGCGCGACCTCATACGCAGCAGAATTTTACTTACGGGTATAGCAATAGCCGTCCTCATCGGTTCGGCAATGGTGCTTTACCACCTCTACGACAATGAAGAATCACTGATGCTAATATCCACAGGATCGGGTGAGCCGCAGATCAGCTCACCCGCAGGCAGCACAGCTGCATCAGAGAATTTCGTGACGCCCAACGATGTGCTGGCGGCCCGTCGCGCCGAGCTGGAGCGCGATCCTAACGCTCCCGTTCTCGGTAATCCCGACGGTGATGTGACGGTGGTTGAGTTCTTCGACTACAACTGCCCCTACTGCAAGAAGGTCGCCAACGACATGAGGCGTCTGATCGAAGAAGACTCCGGAATCCGCTTGGTCTATCGCGAATTGCCAATACTGAACCGCGGTTCGCTGTTCGCCACCCGCGCCGCGCTCGCCGCGCGCCGACAAGGCAAGTACGAGGAGATGCACTGGGCATTGATGGCCCAACCGCGCGTCACCGAGAAATCGACCTTGATGGCCTCGCGCGCCATCGGTCTGGACATGCCCCGGCTGCTGAACGACATGAACCATCCCAGCGTGGCGCGGCATATCGCTCGCTCGATGGACCTAGCCCGCCGCCTCGGCATAAACGGCACACCGGCGTTCGTTATCGGCGACAAGATTAAACGAGGTCTGATCCCGCTGGAGGAGTTGTTCGAACACACACGAGAAGCGCGGGCGGCACAGGCCAGCCGGCAATAAGCAACACGTAGGCGTTGCACGGGGGGGTCTTGGAAGACATAGCGGACGTGACGACGCAACACCGCTGAGAGCGTAGTTATCCTTCGACATAAATTGATCTTGCTCAACGCGTTAATCCTCTGAGCACCCGAAACTCGGACGACAAAAACAAAGGGCTAACGACGAGGTCTTTCCAAACTGAAGCTCTAATCAGGAGCACCTAAAATGACACTCAACGCCAACAAGATATTCATGGCCACGGCTGTCGTATTTGCGCTGCTTTGGATTATCTGCAGCGCGCTCGTCGCGTTGATACCGGGACCGATGCTTACGATGACTGGCTATATGGTTCATTCGGAATTGGAAACATTTAGCTGGTCGTTGACGGGGGCTGGATTTGCTGGCGGCCTGGTGTTGTGGGCCCTCGTGCCCGGCATCACCGTTTGGCTGATTGCCGCCGCCTACAATCGAATGGCCCGCTGAAGCGGCAGGCTGACCGAGCGAAGTCATGTGCTGACAAGCTTGCGATGCGCCAAGGTAAAGAAGCATGAAAGACGAATATCAGGCTAACAGCATAACGCTGGTCGGCGCCGTTTCCATGGGCACCGGTGTCATGATCGGCGCTGGTATCTTCGCCCTGACCGGACAGGTGGCGGAGCTAGCCGGAAACTTGTTTCCTTTGGCCTTTTTCGTCGGCGCCGTCATTACCGGGTTCAGCGCATATTCGTACATAAAAATGTCGAACGCCTATCCGTCGGCGGGCGGCATCGCGATGATCCTTCAAAAGGCCTACGGGCCCGGCACGGTGACCGGGGCGTGCGCCATCCTCATGGCGCTGTCGATGGTCATCAATGAGAGCCTCGTCGCCCGTACGTTCGGAACCTATTCGCTGCAATTGTTCGATATCGATGGCAGCAGCCGGCTTGTTCCGGTCCTGGGCGTCGGGCTGATTATTTTCGCCTTCGTGGTCAACGTTTCCGGCAATCGCGCGGTCGGCACGTTGGAGTTGATAATGGCGTTGGCCAAGATTGCAGGGATCGCGGTATTTGGGATCGTCAGTTTATGGATTGCCGGCCCCATCGCGGAACCAGCCATCGCAATCGAGGCGGATTCTTCTTTGGTTGGGTTCGTCGCGGCGTTGGCGTTGACGATCCTCGCCTATAAAGGATTTACGACCATCACCAACAGCGGTGCGGAACTCGTCGATCCGCACCGAAACGTCGGGCGCGCCATAATCATCTCGATCATGATCTGCGTAGTCGTGTATTTGCTCGTCGCGTTTGGGGTCAGCGCCAATCTGACCTTACCCGAAATTATCGCGGCCAAGAATTTTGCCCTGGCCCAGGCAGCGCGGCCGGTGCTGGGGGACTTCGGCCTGTGGTTCACGGTTATTTTAGCGATTGTCGCAACGGCCTCCGGGCTAATCGCCAGCGTTTTCGCGGTGTCGCGAATGTTGACCATGCTGACAAATATGAAACTGATTCCGCACAGGCATTTCGGCATGACCGGCCCGCTGCAGCGACACTTGCTGGTCTACACGGTCGTTATCGCGATTATTTTGACCATATTCTTCGATCTAAGCCGGATCGCGGCGCTCGGGGCGATTTTTTATCTCGTCATGGACATTGGCATTCATTGGGGCGTCCTGCGATATCTCCGAGAAGAGGTGGGCGCCAAACCCCTAATTCTCATAACGTCGATCGTTTTGGATATCGTCGTCCTCGGCGCATTTTTGACGATAAAGGCGCAAACGGATCCAACCATCGTCGTTATCGCGCTGGCTGGCCTGGTTGCCGTGTTCGCCGGAGAATGGCTGTTTCTTCGTTCCCATCCGCTATCGCAAGATGAAACGGAGCACCGTCAAGGATGATCGCCATCATTCTGTCAAAGGCGGAATTTATGGCGGACCACACCAATAGCCACAGGCACCAGCGTTATCGAGCCGAGTATCGCGACGGAAATCATAATCTGGCGGCCGTCGCCCGCCGATATCTCTCCGCCGAAATGAGCGAGCAGGAAACTTGCAGGCACAATACCGACCAGCGTTGCGAGGGCGAAGCGCCAGAACGTCAGTACCGTCAGCCCGGCTGCGTAGCTGACGATATCGAACGAGATAAACGGCAAGAGCCGGCTAACCAGGACGAACCCCGTAAGGGCGTTTTGCGACCCCAAAAGCCCGGCCTGTAGGCGGTCACCAAACCATTTATGAACGATCTCGTGGCCGAGTAGACGCGCCATTGAAAACGCTGCAATGGCGCCGATTTCGGCACCGAGCAGAACGTAGGCGGTGCCCCAAAAATGGCCGTATGCAGCGCCCGCGGCAACGGCGATTGGGGCGCTGGGAATGGGACTGACGAGGATCGCCAACGCCAGCAGGGCAATCACGGTTAGGGGGCCCCAAACGCCGAACCGTTCAATCAGATCGCGCAGTTCTCCGCCGTCCAGAAGCGCCTCTAGAACGCCGGCGCGCCAGAGCAAAAAGTAAAGCCCGCCAGCGGCCAACAAAACAAGACTCGCGGCGACGAACTTTTGCCATCGCCGACGACCAGTTGTGCCCTCGCGACCAAGCCAATCACGCAATCGAAACAATTCCATGCCGTGCCGTTCGAGGCATTATTCGGTCAAGAGCTGTTTGCGCCGCTCGAACTCGTCATGGTCAACCTCACCGCGCGCATAGCGTTCGCGTAAGATATCCAGCGCGGTTCGGCTTGCCGCCGACCGATCGTGCCGTGCTGAGACGCCACTGCCCAGCCAGCGTACGGCAAGTACGATCAGCACAATGATCCCGCCCCAGAAGGCGATCATCATCAACCCGCCGAACAACATGACGCCAAACCCAAAACCGTGGTGCCCGTAAAAATCCCCGCCGCCAAATCCTTGGGCGAACACCGGTAGCGCCCACAGGTTGACGGCCAACACAGATACCAGCGCGCTGGCTATCGATTTCATCACAGTGTCCTCTCGTTGCGACCAGCATCAAGTCACTGACCGGCCCGGACGGCATTGCGCCAGATCAACAGCCGGGTGACGTCGTCCCTGCGCGTTGATGCAGCGCAATTTCTTCGCGCCCCATCGCCGGTATTGTCTGCGCGATAACAGTCAATTCATTCGCGAGAGACGAGCCATGAAAGCCAAAACCACGTGGATACTGGTCGCCAACGGAACCCACGCGATCATCGCCTGCAACCGCGGCCCGGGCCACGGTATCGAACCAGATATCGAGCACGAATTTCGCGGGCCAAACGTTCACAACCGGGAGATCATGAGCGATGCGCCCGGCCGGGCCTTCGACTCTGCCGGACAAGGCCGGCACGCAATGGAGCCGCCGACCGACCCGCAG
>JBLHHE010000166.1:0-5758 GCA_047616465.1 Alphaproteobacteria bacterium | reverse complement strand
AGGACGATCACATCATGACCGCGGCCGAAATTATTGCTGCGGCCGATGGGATGGACGCGCTGTTTATCTGCGTCACCGAGCCCCTGAACAAGAAAACCATCAATGCGCTGCCCGACAGCGTGCAGGCAATCCTCACCTTGTCGGTGGGCACCGACCATATCGACCTCGCCGCCGCCGAAAAACGGGGAGTGGCGGTGTTGACTACGCCGGGGGCTGTGACCGCGGCGACGGCCGAGATCGGCATGCTGTTGATGCTCGGCGCCGCCCGGCGGGTGCACGAATCGAGCCGCCATCTGCGGGCCGGCAAGTGGGACCTTTGGTCGCCGACCCAGTTCGTCGGTGTCGAGATCACCGCCAAGCCGCTCGGCATATTAGGCATGGGGCGGATCGGCCGGACGGTGGCGCGGCGCGCCCGTGGTTTCGAGATGAACGTGCACTATCGCAACCGCAGCCGTCTGGCGCCCGATCTGGAAGACAATGCGGTCTATTTCAACGATGTCGAAGGGTTTCTCGCCGCCAGCGAATTTCTCATTCTATGCGCGCCGTCGACGCCGGAAACGCAGGGTTTCATAAACCAGGACACCATTTCGAAATTACCCGACGGCGCCATTATTGTGAACATTGCGCGCGGTGATTTGGTCGACGACGATGCGCTGATCGCAGCGCTCAAGTCGGGCAAGATCGCCGCCGCCGGGCTCGATGTTTTCAACGGCGAACCGGCGAATATCGACCGTCGTTATTTCAAGCTGCCCAATGTGTTCATGGTGCCCCATATCGGCAGCGCCGCACGCAACGCGCGCACCGGCATGGGCATGATGCTGCTCGACGGTTTCGAGGCGCTGCGCGCCGGCGACCCGGTGCCCAACCGTGTGGTGTAGTGATGTTGGGGTATCGAATAGCCTCATGCTGAGCTTGTCGAAGTATGAGGAGGGCGGCACCTCGATCCTTCGACAAGCTCAGCATGAGGTGTCGCAGCACTGGCCCCACACCCTGGCTCCCTCGTGAGAACTGCTTTCGCGCGCCTGCCGGGGCCCGCACGCGGGGCCATATGGATGCTGGGTGCGGCGTTCTTTTTCGCCACCCACGGCCCGCTGGTGCGGATGGTGGCGACCGACCTCGATCCGCTGGCAATCGCCTTTTTTCGCTCGGCCCTGTTGTTCGTTTTCGTGCTGCCTTGGTTGGCGCGCGGCGGTGGCGCGGTGTTGCGCACCAAGCGGCCGGGCAAGCAAATCGTGCGCAGCATCTTCTCCATGAGCGGGCTGGTGTTCCTAATCCTGGCCCAAGCCAAGCTGCCGCTGGCCGAGGTGTCCGCCCTGTCCTTCGCCCAGCCCCTGTTCGCGACCGTCGGCGCGGCGCTCATCTTGCGCGAGGCGGTGCGCTCGCGGCACTGGATCGCCACCTTTGTCGGGTTAGCCGGGGTGTGGATTATTCTGCGGCCGGGGTTTGAAATCGTCGATCCGCTGTTCCTCCTGCCGATCGCCTCGGCGGCGCTGGTCGCTGCGTCCAACCTGATGGTCAAATCTCTGTCAGGCGAAGATGCTCCCAATACGGTGGTGGCTTGGATGATCGTCATGTCGGTTCCCATAACGTTGGTGCCGGCCCTGTTTGCGTGGTCGTTGCCCAGCCTCCAGTCCCTCGGCTGGCTGGCGTTACTGTCCGGCGCCGGGTTGATCGCCCATCAATGTCTGACGCGCTCGTTCACCGCCGCCAATGCCTCGGCGGTGCTGCCCTACGACTATATGCGCCTGGTGGTAACGGCGACGTTGGCCTATCTGGCGTTCGGCGAAGTGCCGACGATCTGGACCTGGATCGGCGCCGCAGTGATCGTTGGCGCGGTTGTCTACATCGCCCGCCGCGAGGCGGTCGCGGCGCGCGTATCCGATTCCACAGATTTACTCGGCGGCCAGCCTTAGGGGAGCATGTCCGGCTTTGCGCATGCGCTTTGTCAGCGCGGTGGCGGCGGCGTCGAGGATGGCGTCGCTGTCGATGCCGTATTCGCGATAGAGATCGGGCAGGTCGCCCGACTGGCCGAAGCGGTCGACCCCCAGGGCGACGACTTGATGGTTGGCGACGCTGCCGAGCCAGGCCAGGGTTGCCGGGTGGCCATCGAGCACGGTGACCAGGGCGGCGTCCGGCGCCAGGGCCGATAACAGCCGCTCGGCATGGCCCTGCCCGTGATTCCAGTCGGCGTAGAGACGGTCGGGGGATGTGACGGCGAGCAATCCGGCGCCGGGTATATCTTCCAAAACCTGCTCATAGGCCGACAGGGCTTCCGGCGCCAGCGCGCCCGAATAGGCGATGGCGAGTTCCGCGCCTGGGGTCGGTGGCTTGAGCCAATACGCGCCGTCGATAATGTCGCTGGCGATGGCATCTATGCCGGCGCGCTGGGGCTGGGAAATAGTGCGGGTCGACAGGCGCAGATAGACCGAGCCGCCATCGTCTGCCTGCATATGTTCGAACGCCCAGCCCATGATCAACGCCAGCTCGTCGGCAAACGCCGGCTCGAAACTGGTCAGCCCCGGTTGGCCCAGGCCGATCAGGGGCGTCGATACCGATTGGTGGGCGCCGCCCTCGGGGGCCAAGGTTATCCCTGAGGGGGTGGCGACCAACATGAAGCGCGCGTCCTGGTAGCAGGCATAGTTCAGGGCGTCGAGGCCGCGGGCGATGAACGGATCGTACAGCGCGCCCACCGGCAGCAACCGGGCGCCGAACAGTCGGTCGGACAGACCCAGCACCGACAGCAGCAGGAACAGATTGTTTTCCGCAATGCCCAGTTCGATATGCTGGCCGGCCGGGTCCATGGTCCATTTGAACGCCGAGGGTACTTTCTCCTCGCGGAACAGATCGGCCAACGCCTCGTGGTGGAACAGGCCGCGCTGGTTGACCCAGCCGGCCATGTTGGTGGTCACGGTGACGTCGGGCGTGGTGGTGACGATGCGCGCCGCCAGATCGCTGTCGTTGTCGCGGCCGAGATCGTTGAGGATGCGGCCGAAGGCTTCCTGGGTCGATAGGGTATCGCCCGTCGGGGCCGGCAGCGCGGCAACGGGTATGGCGGGCACCGCGGCGGCGGCGGGGCGCTGGTTGAACGCCACGTCGGCCAGGAATTTTTGCAGGGCGTCGGCGTCGATGCCCAGGCCCTCGGCGATATCCCATTCATGGCCGTCGCGGATGTTATGGGCGGCCTTATATTCGGCCATCTGCTCCAAATTCATCAGGCCCGAATGGTTGTCCTTATGGCCGGCCAGGGGCGTGTTGTAGCCCTTGATGGTGTAGGCGACGAAACATTGCGGCGTGTCGTCGGTGACGCTGTTGAAGGCCTCCAGGGTCGATGTCATGTCGTGGCCGCCCAAATTGGTCATGAGGCGATGCAAAGTGGCGTCATCGTGGTCGTCGAGCAGCGCCTTGATGCCCTTCGTGCGGCCTAGATCGGCCTTCAAGTGGGTGCGCCAGGCCGCGCCGCCCTGGAAGGTCAGCGCCGAATAGAGCTGGTTCGAGCAGGTGTCGATCCAGTTCATCAGCGCGCCGCCGCCGGGCTGGTCGAAGGCTTGTTCCAGCAGCTTGCCGTATTTCAGCTCGATGACATTCCAGCCCACGGTGCCGAAGAAATCCTTGATACGTTGGAACAGATAATCGTGCACCACCCCGTCGAGGCTCTGGCGGTTGTAATCGATCACCCACCAGAGGTTTCGCACATCGTGCTTCCAGCCCTCGAGCAGGGCCTCGAAGACGTTGCCCTCGTCGAGCTCGGCATCGCCCATCAGGGCGACGATGCGGCCATTGGGGCCGTCACCCTGTCCCAGACCATGCAGGCGCACATAGTCGCGTACCATGGCGGCGAACAAGGTGGCGCCAACCCCAAGCCCAACCGAGCCGGTGGAGAAATCTACATCGTCGGTGTCCTTGGTGCGCGAGGGATAGGATTGCGCGCCGCCCAGGGAGCGGAACCGTTCCAACTGGTCGAGAGACTGGCGACCGAACAGATATTGGATAGCGTGGAACACCGGCGAGGCGTGGGGCTTCACCGCCACCCGGTCTTCGGGGCGCAGCACGCTCATATAAAGCGCGGTCAACAGTGTGGCCGACGAGGCGCACGAGGCCTGATGACCGCCGACCTTAAGTCCGTCGCGGCTCGGCCGGATATGGTTGGCGTTATGGATCAGCCAGCTCGACAACCACAGGGCCTTGCGCTCGACCGCTTCCAGTGTGGCGATGGTTGCGGCATCGGGCAGGTCAGTTTGGGGGGCTTTTTGCGGCACCATGGTCGAGTCTCGTCGCAGCTGTGGAACCCTCCGATTCTAACAGTGCGTCGCCCGAAGGGTATTGCGTATTTCGCCACATATCCCCAGTATCACACAATAATTACCCATAAATACCATATCACGAGGCATAAGATGGCGCTGAATGACCTAGATGCGACCGATCGGCGAATTCTCGAGGTGCTGCAAACCGACGCGCGAATCGCCAATGTCGATCTCGCCCAACAGGTCAATCTGTCGCCCTCGCCGTGTCTGCGCCGGGTGCGCCGGCTCGAGGAGGAGGGCTATGTGCGCGGCTATGTCTCGCTGCTCGACCCGGCGGCGATCGGCCTGCCGGTCAGCGTGTTCGTACAGGTTAGCCTGGAGAAACAGGTCGACGGCGCGCTCGACGAATTCGAGCGCCAGATCCTCACCCACACTGAAGTGATGGAGTGCTATTTGATGACCGGCGACAGCGACTATCTGTTGCGCGTGGTGGCCCCCGACATCGCCGCCTTCCAACGCTTCCTGCTCGATCATCTAACGCGCATCCCCGGCGTCGCCAGCATCAAGTCGAGTTTCGCGCTCAAGCAGGTGAGCTATCGCACCGCGCTGCCCCTGTCGCATATCGCGGACGCGGCGGATGGATAGTCGGTAACTTGTCTCGCCTACAGTTATGGGGCACGCTCCAGGCGCTAAAAATGACCCTTGGAAGAATCCTGGGGCAATCGAATAAGAGGGGAACTAGAGATGATTCGCGCCGCCATCGTTGGACTGGGTTGGTGGGGGCAGAACCATGTTCTCGCCACTAAGGGATCGAGCAAGCTACAATTCGTCCGGGCTGTCGATATCGCGCCGGACCGCGTCGCCGACTTCTGCAACGAGCAGGGTCTCGCCCTGACCGACAGCTTCGACGAGGTGCTCGCCGACCCGGACATTGACGCCGTGGTTCTGGTGACGCCCCATTCGCAACATGTCGACCAGATCGTCGCCGCGTCGGCTGCCGGCAAGCATGTGCTGACCGAAAAACCGTTCTCGCTGCACAAGGCAGACGGGCTGCGGGGCATCGAGGCGGCCAGCAAGGCCGGCATTACGCTTGGCATTGGCCATAATTACCGCTACGGCGCCGCGGTGCGCGAGATCAAACGCATGATCGATGCCGGTGAGCTGGGTGAAATCCATCACATCGAGGCCAATCTCAGCCATCAGGGCCAAATCGGTATCGAGGGCTGGCGGCGCAGCGCCGAGGAAGCACCGACCGGGGGCATCGTCCATTTCGGCGCGCATATGATCGATATTTTGTGCTGGTACGCCGGGCCCATGAAGCGCGTCTTCGGGCAGACCACCGACCACATCATGCCGGCCGATTGCGGCTCGGTGCTGATCGCGTTCGAAAGCGGTATCACCGGCTATCTCGGCGACCTCATGACGACGCCGTCGACGTTCCACTTGCACGTCATGGGCTCGGGCGGTTGGGCGCGCGCGCAAGGGTGGATGGATACCAACGAAGTCACCAAATGCTT
>JBLHHE010000165.1:0-5767 GCA_047616465.1 Alphaproteobacteria bacterium | reverse complement strand
GCATCAAGGTAATGGTGAGATCGGGACGGGTGGCGAGCAACTGGGCGCTGCGGCGCATGGAGGCGGTGCCGATCCGCGCGGCCTCGGGTAGCGCCGCAATCGACGCCGCGCCCAAAAGCGTATCGCGGGGGTCTTCGCGGGGCAAAAAGCAATCGACCGTCAAACCGTCGGGCAACCAGGTCTCGACATCCTTCATGGAGTGCACAGCAATATCGATGGCACCGTCGAGCAGGGCCTGCTCGATCTCCTTGGTGAACAGGCCTTTGCCGCCGATATCGGCCAGCAGACGGTCGGTAACCTGGTCGCCAGTGGTCTTGATAATATGCAACTCAGGCGCCTGCATATCGCCATGCGCTTCGATCAACCAGTCACGCACTTGGTTGGCCTGGGCCAAGGCCAGCGGGCTGCCACGGGTGCCGATGCGAATAGGTTGCTCCGTCATGCGTCTGGTCATAAACCCAGACGCGGCGGAAGAAAAGACGCCAAGCCGCACCGAATTCATCCGCACTTTAACTGGCCGCGCCGCGCCGGGAGCGCTATAGCGCCTCACATGATCGTCCTGGGCATCGAAACAAGTTGCGATGAGACGGCGGCGGCAGTGGTCGCCGACGACCGCACCATTCTGTCCAACGTCGTGCTCAGCCAGCTCGACGAGCACCGGCCCTATGGCGGCGTGGTGCCCGAGATCGCGGCGCGCGCCCATCTCGATTATCTGGATGGCATCATTCGCCAAGCCCTGGACGAAGCCGGCATTGAGCTAAGCGCGCTGGACGGCATCGCGGCGACCGGCGGGCCGGGGCTGATCGGCGGCGTCATGGTTGGGGTGATGACGGCCAAGGCCATCGCCGCCGTGCACAGCGTGCCCTTTTTAGCGGTCAACCATTTAGAAGGCCACGCCCTGACCGCGCGTCTCACCGACACCGTGGACTTCCCCTATCTCTTGTTGCTGGTGTCCGGCGGCCATTGCCAATTGCTGTCGGTCGAAGATGTCGGCCACTATGTCCGCCTCGGCGGCACCATCGACGACGCCATCGGCGAAGCGTTCGACAAAACCGCGAAACTGCTCGGCCTCGGCTACCCCGGCGGCCCGGCGGTCGAAGCGGCGTCAGCTTCCGGCGATGCCAAACGGTTTGCGCTACCCCGGCCCTTATCCGGCCGCCCCGGTTGCGACTTCTCCTTCTCCGGGCTGAAAACCGCCGTTCGCAACGCCGCCGCAAAACTACCGGGCGATACGCTGTCGGCAACCGACGCGGCCGACCTTGCCGCCTCCTTCCAGGCCGCCGTGGGCGATGTTTTAGTCGACCGGTGCGGCAACGCGTTGGATGCTTTTACGAAAACCCATTCCGGCACGGCCCCGGCATTGGTGGTGGCTGGCGGCGTTGCCGCGAACCTGCATCTGCGCGCCTGTCTTGGTAAATTGTGCGAGCGCCTCGAAACCCGGCTCATCGCGCCGCCGCCGGCGCTGTGCACCGATAATGCCGCGATGATCGCCTGGGCCGGTCTCGAACATTTGCGCCGCGGCGAGACCGACGGCCTTGACTTCGCGCCGCGGCCCCGCTGGCCGCTCGATGAAGCCAAGATCGCGAGCGCCTAACAGTGGCTTGCGCTGGTCGTACCTGTCCGGCGATAAAGGGACGATCCGAGCGGGAACAAATTAAAGCGTTAGAGAGATGTCTGCCACACCCAAAATAACTGCCAGCGTCGATTTGCGTGCGCTGTTCGCCACGCCGATTGCAATCGCCAACCTGCCTAAAGCAGCGCAACTCAATAGCGCATTGAGCACGACAATTCTGGCCCGCGCACAAACATATCCTTCAACTGAACATTCAAATCTAGGCGGCTGGCAATCGAGCTGGGATATCACCGAATGGGGCGGCAAGGAGATCGAAGCCATCATCTCCTTCTCGCGCCAACTCGCCGACAAACTTACGGTCGACCGCCAAGGTAAACCAGCACCACAAAACTGGCGGGTAAATGCCTGGGCCAACGTCAACCGGCAGAACCACGGCAATGAATTCCACACCCATCCGGGTTGCGTTTGGTCTGCCGTCTACTACGTAGACGATGGCGGCATCGCCGACGATCCGTCGCTAGGAGGTCAATTGGAGATACAAGACCCACGCGGCGTCGCGCCGGCAATGTACCGGCCCGATCTAGTGCCCAACGTTTCCGGCGGCGCTTCATTCGGCGCCAGCGATATGATCAACCCGGTTGCCGGCACCATGGTGATGTTTCCGTCATGGCTATCCCACGCCGTGCGGCCCTATACGGGCGACGGCGTGCGCATATCGATCGCCATTAATTTGAGTTGAGGGCGCCATGCAATCTGTTGGAATTATTGGAGCGGGAGCCTGGGGTACGGCGCTGGCAACGGCCGCCCGGCGGGCGGGGCGCAACGTCGTCATTCGCGCCCACGAACCGGAAGTCGTCGCGGCGATAAACACCCAGCACATAAATCCCGACTATCTACCCAACATCCCTTTGGACCCGGCTATTCATGCAACCGACGATTACGCCGAAGCGGCAAGCGCCGACATCGTCTTGCTGGTAACGCCGGCACAGTTCGCCCGCGCCGCGGTCAGCGCCATCGCCCCCCACCTAGGCAAGGGAACTCCCGTGGTCATCTGCGCCAAGGGTATCGAGCTGGATACCGGCAAATTGCTCAGTGAAGCCATCTGTGAAACCGCACCGGAAATCACCCCGGCGGTGTTGTCGGGCCCGACCTTCGCCGACGAAGTGGCGCGCGGCCTGCCGACAGCGGTAACGCTGGCTTGTGAAAACTTAGACATCGCAAACGCGCTGGTGGACGCGCTCGGCACACCGGCCTTCCGGCCCTATGCGTCCCACGATGTGGTCGGTGCGCAGATCGGCGGCGCTGTGAAGAACGTCATTGCCATTGCCTGCGGGATCGTCGACGGGCGGGGGCTGGGGCAAAACGCCCGCGCCGCCACCATCGCGCGCGGGCTGGCTGAATTGGCGCGCTTCGGCGAGGCCCTCAATGTCGATCCACGCACCCTGATGGGGCTCTCTGGGCTGGGCGATCTAACGCTCACCTGTACCTCTGTGGCATCGCGCAACTATACCGTCGGCAAGGAACTTGGCGAGGGCGCGACGCCCGAACAGGTCATGAATGACCGCCGCTCCGTGGCCGAGGGCGTGTTTACAGCGCCGGCCGTGCTGACCCGGGGCAAGGCGCTCGGCGTCGAGTTGCCGATCTGTGCGGCCATCAATACGATCTTGCACGATAACGCCGATATCGACGTCACCATCGCCGACGTGCTCGCCCGCCCCTTCCGGTCGGAAACCTGATCGTCCCACCACTTTGCAACGCCACAGAAAGCCACGGCCATGCCGCTCTATCTCGTTCACGCCACCGACAACGCCGGCTCCGCCGAGATCCGAGCCCGCGCGCTCGACGAACATGTCACCTATTTGCAAAGCCGCGCGGAGATCGTGCTCGCCGGCGCCGCGCTAACCGACGACGGCGAAACGGCGCATGGCAGCGTTTTCATCGTCAACGTTCCCGACCGCGCCGGCGCGGAAGCGTTCTCCAATGGCGATCCATTCACCCGCGACGGCGTCTTTAATGCTGTCAATATTACGCGCGTCCGCAAGGGCATCTGGCAGCCCGAAGCTGCCGACCGCGCTTAAGCAAAGGAATCAGACAGATGGCTTACTGGCTCTTCAAATCGGAACCCGGCGCGTGGTCGTGGAACGACCATGTAAAAAAGTGTGTCGAGCATTGGGACGGCGTGCGCAACTATCAAGCCAACAACAATATGAAGGCCATGAAGGTTGGCGACCTTGGTTTCTTCTACCATTCGGTCAACGAGAAGCAGGTCGTCGGCATCGTCGAGGTGGTGCGCGAACATTATCCCGACCACACCGATGAAAGCGGCCGCTTCGGCATGGTCGATCTGAAAGCCGTCAGGCCCGTGGCGACGCCGGTAACCCTGGGGGAGATCAAGACCAACCCAAAACTGGCGGACATGGTGCTGGTCAACAATTCGCGCCTGTCGGTGCAGCCGGTCACGGCGGCACAATGGAAAGAGGTTTGCCGCATGACAGGCGTTAAAGCGTGAGCAAAGGCGAAATCAAGAAACCGGAGATGCGCGGCAATCGCCGGGTTATCTGCCATGTCAGCGACATCGGCGAGGCCGGCAAAGGGCTTTCTCTGACGCGCATCGTCAAGGGCGATCCCGAGCGCACGCTCGATCTGTTTCTGGTGACCGATGGCGAAGATGTGCATGGCTATTTCAATATCTGCCCCCATCAGGGTTCGCCCCTGGATCTGAAGCCGGACGTGTTCCTCGATATCGAGCGCAACTACATCCAGTGCACCACCCACAGCGCCAAATTCCAAAAACATGACGGTATGTGCATCAAGGGGCCGTGCATTGGATCTAAGCTGATGAAACTGCCGATCACCGTGGACGATGACGGCGCCGTTTTGTTCGGTAGCTGAACCCCCGGCGGCGAACTTGCGCGCCGTATTGTGCCCCCGCGTCGATTTCCCGATAATGGCTCCAAAATGGGGCGGAGCCGCAGGAGCATTCTGGGGTCACCGCAGCGGCCAAATTCAACGCCGATGAAAAGGGAGAGCACGCCCGATGTTTCGCGATAAGTTTCCAGTACCCGAGGAATGGGCAAAACGCGCCTGGGTCGATAACGCCAAATATCTGCAGATGTACCAGAGCTCGATCGACGACCCGGAAGGATTCTGGGACGAGCAGGGCAAACGGCTCGACTGGATCAAGCCCTACACCAAGGTCAAAGACACCTCGTTCGACGCCGACGATTTACATGTGCGCTGGTATTATGACGGCGTCCTGAACCCGTCGGCCAACTGTCTCGACCGGCACTTGGACAAGCGCGGCGATCAGGTGGCGATCATTTGGGAGGGCGATGACCCGGCCGACGACGCCAAGATCACCTACCGAGACCTGTACGAGCGCGTCTGCCGTTTTGCCAATGGGCTGAAATCCCTGGGCGTCAAAAAGGGCGACCGGGTCACCATCTACCTGCCGATGATCCCCGAGATCGCCATCGCCATGCTGGCCTGTTCGCGTATCGGCGCCGTCCACTCGGTGGTGTTCGGCGGCTTCTCGCCGGAATCGATTGCCGGACGCATCCACGATTGCGAATCCTCGTTTGTCATCACGTCCGACGAGGGCTTGCGCGGCGGCCGCACGATCCCGCTGAAAGACAATGTGGATCAAGCCATCGAACGGTTGACGGTCGAACATATCGACAAAGTCGTGGTGGTGAACCGCACCGGCGCTGACATCAACTGGGTCGAGGGCCGTGACGTCTGGTACCACGAGTTGGTCGGCGACCAACCCGCCGACTGCCCGCCCGAGCCGATGAACGCCGAGGACCCTCTATTCATCCTCTACACCTCGGGCTCGACCGGCAAACCCAAGGGCGTACTCCACACCGTCGGCGGCTACATGGTCTATGCGTCGATGACCCACCAATATGTCTTCGACTACCATGACGGCGATATCTATTGGTGCACGGCGGATTGCGGCTGGATTACCGGCCACAGCTATATCGTCTATGGCCCGCTGGCGAACGGCGCGACGACACTCATCTTCGAGGGTCTGCCCAACTATCCCGACAGTTCGCGCCACTGGCAGGTCTGCGACAAGCACCAGGTCAATATCTACTACACCGCCCCGACCGCTATCCGCGCGCTGATGCGCGAGGGCGACGCGCCGGTCAAAAAGACCTCGCGCAAATCGATCCGCCTGCTCGGCACCGTCGG
>JBLHHE010000164.1:0-5769 GCA_047616465.1 Alphaproteobacteria bacterium | reverse complement strand
GGCCCGCGCGCAGCGCGTGAACGATGCTGGGGCCGGTGATCGCTTCCGGTAATACGAGCACGGCGCCCGTGGCGAGGGTGGTCAACATGCCAACGACGAATGGATAGACGTGATGTAACGGCAACGGCAGCAACACCCGGTCGCTGGAGTCGATCAATCGTTCGGCAACCAGTGCTCTGACATTGGCACCCAGGTTTGCATGGGAGAGAGTGAACGCCTTGGGGGCGCCGGTGGTGCCGGAAGTGAAAATCAGTGCCGTGGGCGCTGATGGGGCGAGGGGCGGCAGAGTAACAGTGGTTTCGGCAAGTAGGTCGCGCCAGCCGCAACCAGTCTCGGCACCGATCAACGCGTCGTCGAGCGTGAAAATCTCAGCATCGAGCGCGGGAGCGATCTCGGCGAGGTAATGTGCGTGCGCCGAGGTCGTGAACAGCCATCGGCAATCGCTATCGGTGAGTAGACCTGCCGCCTCGGCATCACCGATGAGGTCGTCCACGGCAACTGTGACCGCGCCGACGGCGCCGACTGCCAACCGCACCACCAGCCAGGCGACGCTATTTGGTGCGTAAATACCGATTGCGGCGCCAGGTTTAACGCCTGCTTCCAAGAGGCCGCTGGCAAGCCGCCGGGCACATTCGGCAAGTTCGGCGTAGGAGGTCGATGTTACTTGGTCGTCAACGAACGTAACCACCGCCGGCGCTGGGCCACGCGTAGCCATCGCATCCAACAAATTCTGGACGGTCCAGTCCGGGCTGATCCTCAACGCAATCATTACTACCGCCACCGCATCGCTGGTTTAACCTAGGCGGTTTCGGCACGCGCGTTGTTGACCTCGGTCAAACGGAGTCGGCGCGCCAACCCGATTGCGATGGCTCAAGGCCGTTGCGCGGCAAATCGGCTAGAAAATGTTGTGCCGGGATGCCGCAGGATCGGCGCCGACTGGATTCATAGTCGTTTGGGCGGCCGGAGTATCGACATTTTGAGCGAAGACAAAGAGACCGTCGGCAAATGAATGTACTGGTATGGATTATCACGATAGTCGGGCTGGCCGTCGCCGGTACGCAGGCGAGGGCGCAGCAACCCATTGCGCCCTGTCAATCCGGCGACGCCGCAATTGCGTCTGCCTACGGCGAACTCGTGGCCCCACCGGCTGAGCAGATCGGGCAGGACAACGACCTTGACGGTCGTGAATCCTGCTTAGGACCGGTTCCAGGCCGCGTGGCGTTGGCTGAAACCGGCACTGTTTGTTCAAACAGTTACGGCGCTGTGGAGACCGGCAGCCGGTTCATACAGGGCGGCGCAGTGTATTTGACGGCAACTGACGCACTTTCGAGCAAGAGCCTCGTGTCGGACGATCCTGCCCATAGGCGCCTTAAGGACGCTTTGGATTTCTATACCACGCTTGCAGGTTCGGGGGGATGGCAGAGCATTCCCGCCGGACCGTCCTTGAAGCCGGGCATGACTCATGCGCAGGTCGGCGATGTTCGCCGAAGGCTTGCGGTGACCAGAGATATTCACACGGGCGACCTGGAGTCACCGGTATTCGATGCCGACCTTGAGGCCGCAGTGCGACGCTTTCAGGCCCGTAACGGCCTCGCGGTGGATGGTGTTGTCGGTCGGGAAACGCGGGCCACTCTCAACGTTCCGGCGGATATACGCGCCGCGGCCATCGCGCAGAACCTGTGTCGCTATCCTGACCTGGTGGCAAAACAAATCGGAACGGCGATCATTGTCAACGTACCCGGTGCCGAGCTTCGCTTCTTCCGTGACGGGGAGCTGAGTTTCAGCAGCCGGGTCATCGTTGGCCGCGCCGATTGGCCAACGCCGATCATCAGCGACGCTATTTCGGCTATTGAGTTGAACCCTTATTGGAATGTTCCGCCGCGAATTGCGCAACTGGAAGTGATCCCCCGCATTGTCAAAGATATCGGGTACCTGAAGTCCCAAGGCATCCGGGTTCTTAGTGTCGGCGATGCACCGCTACGTGAACTCGACCCAGCGCAGATCGACTGGAATTCGGTTGGCGACGGTTCGCTGCCGTTTCGGTTGCGCCAGGATCCGGGGCCGAAAAACGCCATGGGATTGGTCAAATTCCGCCTCGGTAATCCGTATCACATCTTCCTGCACG
The DNA here is from genome assembly GCA_047616465.1 of Alphaproteobacteria bacterium. Classification (GTDB taxonomy): domain Bacteria; phylum Pseudomonadota; class Alphaproteobacteria; order UBA6615; family UBA6615; genus JABDJY01. The sequence continues at coordinate 3,644 of JBLHHE010000164.1, read as the reverse complement.
ACACTCCGGGGCGGCATTTATTTGAGAATGCAAAGCGGAGCCTCAGCCATGGCTGCGTGCGCGTGCAAGGCGCGCTGGAATTGGCGAAATTGATCCTCGAGACGCGCTCGGATATGCCCTCAAACGGTCTCAAACAGGCACTTGACGACGGCGCACCGGTCACGATCCGGTTGCGCGAGCCCGTACCGGTCCATCTGGTTGTGATAAGCGCATGGGTCGACGCCGACGGTTCTGTTCATTTCCGCAACGATCCGACGCGTGACTTGGCGGAAAAATCCTGTATAGGCTCTCTTAAAACTGTCGCCGGTAATATTTGTTCGGGGCCACAGTGTGATGATTGAACGAGTGCTGAGAGGATTTCTTGAAAGAGATAAAGTCAGATATATCAGAGGGTTGTCGGGCGACGGCTCGCGGCCTCGACCGGCGAAAGCTGTTGCTCGGGAGCCTGGCCGGATTCTGCGCCATGTCGCCGTTGCCGGCTATGGCGGCGATTTCCAGACGTGAGGAACGTACGCTTTCGTTTCTTAACCTGCACACGGGCGAAAAACTGACATCAACCTATTGGGTGCGCGGCGGCTATGTTGCGGAGTCCGTCGGTGCCATCAATCACCTGCTGCGCGACTTCAGATCCGGCGAGGTGAAACCAATAGATGCGCAATTGCTCGACATGCTGCATTCGCTCCATGGCGTGATGGAAAGTAGCGAACCTTTCCACGTCATTTCAGGCTATCGATCGCCGACAACTAATAAGAAGCTGATCGACGCTGGCAGAGGTGTCGCCAAACGCAGCCTGCACATGCGCGGGATGGCGGTCGATATTCGCTTGCCGGACCGCGAGCTTGGCGTGGTTTACCGCGCGGCGCGGGCTATGCAGGCCGGTGGCGTTGGCTATTACGAAAAATCGAACTTTGTACACATCGATGTGGGACGCATTCGCTACTGGTAACATGGAACTCCGAGCGGACGTTCAGCTTCGCCGATTGTGCGCCGCCGTTGCCAATTTGAGAATTTCACCGACGATCAGCAGCGACGCAGCGACCGCCGCCACCAACAGCCAATCGGTCAAAGCGACCGGCTGCACGTCCAGCACGCCGCTCAGGCCAGGCGCGTACATCGCGCTGATATGTAATCCCTGCGCCGCGACGATGGCGAGGATCAGGAACGGGTTGGCGGAGAACGGAATGCGAAAGACGGATCGCGTCTCGGACCGTGCGTTGAGCGCGTGCACGTTCTCGAACAACACCATCAGCAGCAACAGCAGATTGCGGGCCACTGGTTCGGATAGTCCCCGATCGAGGCTCCATGCGTAAAATGCGAAGGCCGCGACACCCATATAGGTGCCGGCCACCAAAACTTGAGTAATCATGCGCCGCTCGAACAAGCGCTCCTGGGGCGGCCGCGGCTGCCGCGCCAATACCCCGGGCTCGCCCTTCTCGAACGCGAGGGCGATGTCCTGAATGCCGTTGGTCACGAGGTTGAGCCACAAGAGCTGCACGGCGAACAATGGCACCGGCAGCTGCGCCGCGATGGCCAGCAAAAAAAGGACGATTTCGCCGAGCCCTGTCGTGATCAGCAGGTAAATCAGCTTGCGCACATTGTCGTAGGCGATGCGGCCTTCTTCGATGCCGGGAACAATGGTCGCAAGATTGTCGTCGGCGAGGATCAGGTCAGCCGCCGCCCGTGCCGCGTCGGTGCCGCCGCGGCCCATGGCCACACCGATATCTGCGGCCGACAATGCCGGCGCGTCGTTGACCCCGTCGCCGGTTACCGCAACCACGTGGCCGGCCCGCTGCAAGGCTTCGACGATCGACAATTTTTGCACGGGCTCGACCCGGGCGAAGATCCGCGCGGTGGTTGCCAACAGGTCGAACGCCACCGGGTCATGGCGCGCGGCGTTCAACTGCGCGCCGGTCACAACGTCATCGATAGCATCGCTAATCCCAAGATCGCGCGCAATCGCCAGCGCCGTCTGCGGATGGTCGCCGGTGATCATGCGCACATCAATCCCGGCCGCGCGGCACTGTGCGATGGCCGCCGGCACCTCCGGCCGCAACGGGTCGATCAGGCCGACCAGGCCGAGCAATTGTAGGCCGTGCAGATCGGTTGGCGCGGGCCCAAGCGCGACCTTCATCGGCACCGGGCCCCGGGCCAGGGCGAGAACGCGATAGCCTTGCGCCGCCAGCCGGTCTGCAGCAGCGAGGACGACGTCGGCTTCAATGCCGACGCACATGGGTACGATTACCTCTGCGGCGCCTTTAACGTGCGCCAGAGCCGATACCGGCTCAGCATCGACGCCGACCGGTTGGCCCTTGTCGTTGCGCGTGAACAGCGCGCCAAACTTCCGCCGCGGTTCGTAGGGAATGAGCCCGAGCTGTGGTTGCTCTGCCTGCAGAATGCGTTGTTGGAGCCCGAGCTTGGCCGCGAGTACCAGAAACGCCACGTCGACGGTGTCGCCGACATGTTCGACCGTCGCGCCATCGACGTGAAGCGTGGCTTCGTTACATAAGGCGCCACTCACCGCGAACCTGGTCAGCAACCTCTCCTCGGTCTCGGTCAGATCGCGTCCCGCGGTGGTAACCTCGCCGATCGGCCGGTAACCCTCGCCGCCGATATCGATGGTAGCGGTCGGCGCCGCGTCGCCGCACAGCAGAACCCGCTTTACCGTCAACTCGTTGCAGGTGAGCGTACCGGTCTTATCGCTAGCGATAATTGTACAAGCGCCGAGCCCCTCGACCGCCGGCAAGGCGCGAACGATGACATTGCGCCGCGCCATTCGGTTGGTGGCGACCGCAAGCGCTATCGTGATGGCCGCGGGCAGCCCTTCGGGGATAGCCGCAACCGCCAGCGCCACGGCAACCAGGAATACAGTAACCAGCGGCACGCCCTGAGCAAGCTGGACGGTGCCAATCAGGCCGATCGACAATAGAGTGATGACGCCGATGATGCGGCTGAAGCGCGCCAATCGCGCGACCAGTGGTGGCGCCGCGCCGCGCCCGAGTGCAAGAGCCGCGGCGATTCGACCAACCTCGGTCATGGCGCCAGTCGCGGTAACGACGCCGGTGACGCGGCCGGATAGCACGGTGGTGGCGGCGTAGAGCATGTTGCTACGCTCGGCGAGCGGAGCGTCGTCGGCCACCAACGTGCCGGCGTCCTTTTCGACCGGTACGGATTCGCCGGTCAACAAAGACTCGTCGACGACGAACTCATTGGCCGTCAGCAGTCGCAGATCGGCGGGGACCAGCGCCCCGGAAACCATGCGTACGATGTCGCCGGGAACCAGATCGTGTGCGTCGACCCGATGTGGCGCCCCATCGCGCACCGCCACGGCAAAATTCGGCACCAGCGCGTCGAGGGCGGCGGCGCTGACTTCCGCTCGATATTCCTGGTAACTGCCGATGACCGCGTTGACCTGCAACACGACGAAAATGAACACGGCGTCGGTTAGTTCGCCGACGCCGAGCGAGACCGCCGCAGCAATCAGCAGGAGATAGACCAGAGGACTTTTGAACTGTCGCAGGTAAATGGCGATAATGCTCACGCGCGCGCGGCGGGGCAGCACGTTGGGGCCGAACGCGGCCCGTCGGACTTCCACCTCATCGGAATCTAGACCCGCTTCGCCGACCTGGAGACGGGCCAACGCCTGT
>JBLHHE010000163.1:0-5773 GCA_047616465.1 Alphaproteobacteria bacterium | reverse complement strand
GCTGTTGTACCGTTGCTGGGCATCGGTAACGACCTGATCATCGCCGTCGCTACATGGTGTCGTCGTGGTCCGGGTCCAGCTTGAACGTCGCCGCCCCACCTGTATATGTGGCTTGAGCGTAGCGGTGGCCGGCGGCCTGTGGCTGTGCTTGTGGCAAACGCGTTGGCGTCTTGCAGGACTGTTACCCATCATCGCCGGCTTACTGATGATCTCGGTAGTCCAGCCCCCCAATGTTCTGGTCAGTCCCGACGGTAAGCTCACCAGCGTTCTCAGCGGCGAGGGGGTGCTTTTGATCTCCAATGGACGGGCCCAGAGTTTCGTGCGCGACCAATGGCTGCGCCGGACCGGGGCCACGACGTGGGCGCCTATCCCAAACCGGACGAGGGCAGGGTGGCCGGCATGCAATGCTATCTCACCGGCTGCATCTTCAACGACGGCGATAGAACCATCGCCTTCGTATATGAGGCCCGGGCATTTCCCGAAGATTGCCGGACCGCCGATATTTTGATCGTACGGTTTAGCGCGCCGCGCGATTGCACGGGACCGTCGGTCGTTGTCGACCGTCGCGCACTCATTCGGCGCGGCTCTCACGCCGTATCGTGGGATGCGGGCGCTCGAACCTCGGATAATTTCGTCAGGAATTCGCAACCGGTGACGGGGAGCCGTCTCTGGTTAGGCTCTCCGCCTCATCAGTAGGCGCGGACCAGTCCCACCAGCTTGCCCTGCACTTCGACCTGGTCGGGTCCGAAAATCCGCGTTTCGTAATCCTCGTTGGCAGGTTCCAGGGCGACCGAGTTATGGCGTTTGCGCAACCGTTTGAGGGTCACTTCAAGGCCTTCGACAAGGGCCACCACAATGGTGCCGGTCTCGGCGTTGTCGGCGCGCTCGATGACAACCGTATCACCATCGAGGATGCCGGCATCGACCATCGAATCGCCATCGACCTCCAGGCAATAATATTCGCCGCGGCCGATCAGATCGCCGGGCACGCCAACGTAACGGGTCGGATCGCTCAGGGCCTCGATCGGTGTCCCCGCGGCGATACGGCCCAGCAGGGGCAGTTGGACCGACGCATTTTCGCCGCGCACCGCATCGACCTTACGCGCTGCGCCGCCGCCTTCGATCACACGGGGTGAAAACTTTTGTCCCACCCGCACAGACACGTCATCGGGCAGGCGCAACACCTCCAGCGCACGCGCCCGGTGGGGCAGGCGGCGAATGAATTCGCGTTCCTCCAGCCCGGTTATCAGTCGATGGATGCCCGATTTCGACTTCAACCCGAGCGCTTCCTTCATCTCGTCGAACGAAGGCGACACCCCGGTTTCTTCGAGCCGTTGATTGATAAAAACCAGAAGTTGGTGCTGCTTGCGCGTCAACATTTATCTATGTCCCCCGAGCCGGGCGGCAATTCCACCCTGACCACAACATATAGAACAAACCAAAAACATTCACACATGTTCTAGTCCTGTTCTCTTGGGTCGTCAAGATTAAATAGAAATCGGCGGTACTAAATTACCGCACGGCCCGGCAAACGCCCGTGGATAGGGCGCTCAGGCGCCAATCATACCACCGCCCAGCGCGATGTAGGAGACGCGGTCACCAGCCTTCGCCGCCGGCGCATGGGGGGCGCGCACCAGCAGGCAGTCGGCCAGGGCCATGCGGCTGAACATGGAACTGTCCTGGACCGGGAAGGGGGTGGCGACGCGGTTGCCTTCGCTATCGTGGGCGAGGGTTGCCCGCATATACTCCTCGCGCTGGTCGTTTTCCTTGAGGTCGATGCCGAGGATGGCGGTTTCCAGCCGGGGTTCAACATCGGCCATACCCAGCATCGCGGCGAGCGCGGGTTTTAGAAACAGCGCGCCGCACACCATCGAGGAGACTGGGTTGCCGGGGAAGCCCAGCATCGGCGTTTCGCCGAGGCGGCCAAAGATCAACGGTTTGCCGGGGCGCATGGCAATCTGCCAGAAATCGACCTGCAGCCCCACATCGCCCAGGGCGGCCTGCACCAAATCATGCTCACCGACCGAAGCGCCGCCGGTGGTGACCAGAATGTCGGCGCCCTTGGCACCCTCGGCCATGGTGCGGATCGAGGCGATATCGTCGGCGGCGATGCCCAAGGTGATCGGCACGCCGCCCGCCGCGCGCACCAGCCCGTCGAGGGCAAATGTGTTCGAGCTGACGATATCGGACGGTCCGGCGTCTTCGCCGGGCAAAACGATTTCGTCGCCGGTCGCCAGCAGGGCGATCCGGGGCTGACGCCGTACCTGCAACCAGGGCACATTCATGGCGGCGGCGAGGCCGATGTCGCGGGCGTTTAACACCCGCCCGGCCTGCAGCAACACATCGCCGGCTTGGAAATCCAAACCCGCCTTGCGCACATAGCGCCCGGCAGCGACGCCTTCCTTGACGATAACCGTGTCGCCATCGCGTTCGGTATCTTCCTGAATGACGATGGCGTCAGCGCCAGCGGGCACCGGCGCGCCGGTGAAGATACGCACCGCCGTGCCGGGCGCTACCGAACCCTCGAACGGCGACCCGGCCGGCGCCGCGCCGATGATTTTCAGGCTGGCGGGCACGCTGGCGACATCGGCGGCGCGCACAGCATATCCGTCCATCGCCGATACGGCGAGGGGCGGTTGCGTGCGCCGCGCCGCGATATCCTCGGCCAGAACCCGGCCCAATGCCTCGTTCAATCCCACCTGCTCGGCGGGCATGACTGCCAAATCGGTAAGAATACGTTGGCGGGCTTCGGCGACAGGAATCATGGACAGCCCTCAGTCGGCCCGGAAATCGCCGGACTTGCCGCCGGCCTTGTGCACCAGGCGGACGTCGGTGATCGTGGTGCCCCGGTCGACCGCCTTCACCATGTCGTACACGGTCAACGCGGCGACGGTGGCCGCGGTGAGCGCCTCCATCTCGACGCCGGTCTTGCCATCGACTTTCACCGTGGCGTCGATGTCGACGGCGTTGCGCGCCGCATCCACCGACAATTCTACCTTGATCGATGTCGGGTTGAGCGGGTGGCATAGCGGGATCAGATCGGAGGTGCGCTTGGCGCCCATAATCCCGGCCAGCCGGGCGACCGACAGCACGTCGCCCTTTTTCAGCGCACCGTCAAGAATGAGGGCGATGGTCTCGGGCTGCATCAGCACCGTGCAGCGGGCGGTCGCCGTGCGCTCGGAGACAGGTTTGCCGGAGACATCGACCATGGCCGCTTGCCCCTCGGCGTCGAGGTGGCTGAATTTCGGTTCTTGTTTGCCCGCCATCAAACGTTCTCCGGCATTTCGAGTAATTCCTGCACCGCGCCGGAAATATCGTCCTGGCGCATCAGGGATTCGCCGATCAGAAAGCAACGCGCGCCGACGCGTGCCATGCGGTCAAGGTCGGCGCGGGTAAACAGGCCGCTCTCGCAAACCAGAACCCGGTCACTCGGCACCAGCGGCGCAAGCGCTTCGGTGGTGGCGAGATCCACATCGAGGGTCTTTAGATTGCGGTTATTGACGCCGATGAGGTCGGCGTCGAGGCGCAGGGCGCGCTCCAATTCTTCGCGATTATGGACTTCGGCCAGAACATCCATGCCCCATCCGTGGGCGGCCGCGGCCAGCTCGTCGGCCTGGGTATCTTCGAGGGCGGCCAAGATCAGCAAGATACAATCGGCCCCCAGCGCCCGCGCCTCGGGCACCTGATAGGGATCGATCATGAAGTCCTTACGCAAGGCGGGCAGGGACACCGCCGCGCGGGCGGAGACCAGATCCGCATCGCAGCCCTGGAAATACGGCGCGTCGGTCAGCACCGACAGGCACGCCGCGCCGCCGGCCTCGTAGGCTCGGGCAATCGACGGCGGATCGAAATCGGCGCGGATCAGCCCCTTGCTGGGGCTGGCTTTCTTAATCTCGGCGATGAGACCGAAGCCGTTTTGCGACCGCGCGGTAAGCTGTTTGGCAAAGCCGCGGGGCGCGGCGGCGCTCTTTGCGGCGCTCTCCACATCGGCCAGCGGCCGGCTCGCCTTCTGGGCGGCGACATGTTCGCGTTTGTCGTCGCAAATCTTGGTGAGAACGTCGCTCATGCGCTGGCCTCCTCAGAGTCCGGGACCACCCGGTTGGTGATTTCAACCAGCCTGCTCAACGTATCCATCGCCGCACCACTATCGATCGCCTGGGCCGCCATAGTGGCGCCCGACGCCAAATCCTGCACCTTGCCGGCAACGATGAGCGATGCCGCCGCGTTCAGGACAACAATGTCGCGAAACGCGCCGGGGGCGCCGGCCAGCATATCTCGCATCGCCGCGGCGTTGTGCTCGGAATCGCCGCCGCGTATATCGTCGAGGGTCGCGCGCGCCAGGCCGGCGTCTTCGGGGGTCACGTCGAATGTCCCCACCGCACCGTCTTTAAGTTCGGCGACATGGGTCACGCCGGTCGTCGACATTTCGTCGAGGCCGTCGGCGCCGTGCACCACCCAGGCGCGCTCCAGCCCCAGATTGCCCAACACATGGGCTAGCGGCTCGACCCATTGGCGGGCAAACACGCCGACCATTTGCCGGCTGACCTGCGCCGGGTTCGACAGAGGGCCGAGAATATTGAAAATCGTCCGGGTGGCGAGCTCGACCCGCACACCGCCGACATTGCGCATGGCCGAGTGGTGACGCGGGGCCATCAGGAAACCCAGATTATTCTCCCAGATCGCTTCGTGCACCAAGGAGAAATCGGCGTCGATATTGACCCCCAGCGCCGTCAACACGTCGGCCGCGCCGGTTTTCGAGCTGAGGGCCCGGTTGCCGTGCTTGGCCACCGGGACGCCGCAAGCTGCAACGACAAAACTCGCGCCGGTGGAGACGTTGAGGGTGCCCTTGGCGTCGCCGCCGGTGCCGACAATGTCGATGGCGTTGGCCGGCGCCTTGATCGCATGAGCCTTGGCCCGCATGATCCGGGCGGCGCCGGTGATCTCGTCGACGGTCTCGCCGCGCACCCGGAGCGCCATGAGAAAGGCGCCGATTTGGGCCGGGGTCGCGTCGCCCGACATAATAATATCGAAGGCCGCTTCGGCCTGGCTCTGGTCAAGGCTCTGACCCTCGGCGACAAGCCCGATCAGTTGTTTCAAATCACCCATATCACCACTAGGTTTCTGGCTCATAGCCCCACCATTTCGCCGGCCCGGCTTTCCGTCCCATAGCCCTCGACCGGCTTACCCGTCGCCAACTCGATGAAATTCGCCAGCAGATCGTGTCCGGCGACCGTGGCGATGCTTTCCGGGTGGAATTGAACGCCATGGACCGGCAATTCCTTATGGGCGAGCCCCATGATCAAACCGTCGGCGGTTTGCGCCGTCACCGTCAGAACCTCGGGCAACGTCTCGGCCTCGACGATCAGCGAATGATAGCGGGTGGCAACCAAGGGGTTGGGCAATCCCTGAAAGACATCTGTGCCCTTGTGGCGAATTTCGTCGACCTTGCCGTGCATGGGCTCGGGCGCGCGGATGATGTTGCCGCCGAAGACCTGGCCGATAATCTGGTGCCCCAGACACACGCCGAGCACGGGCAATTGCCGTTCGGCGGCCAGGGCGACCAGATCGAGACAAATTCCGGCGCTGTCGGGAACGCCCGGCCCCGGCGAAATAACGACGGCTTCGGGCGCCAAGGCCAGCGCCTCATCGACGCTCAAGACGTCATTTCGCCTAACCTCAACGTCGATCCCCAGTTCGCCAAGATAGTGAACCAGATTGTAGGTGAAGCTATCGTAGTTATCGATTAGCAGAAACATTTCAACCAGTTATGTAT
>JBLHHE010000162.1:0-5773 GCA_047616465.1 Alphaproteobacteria bacterium | reverse complement strand
GCGTTTCTTCTGCACCATGAAGGACATGCGCAGGCTCGCAACCCACTTCGAAAAACTCAGCCGGAACTTCCTCGCAATGGTCCATATCTTCGCCATTAGATTATGGATCAATTGAGTCCACACCCTAGTTTAGACAAAGCTCGAGAGAATAATTTTATCTATTTTATATTATTAACTATATGAGGTTCTCTGGCCTTCTATCGATCCACGGCATGGCCGCTTCCAACTGCCCCGACAGGCGAAACAGCGTGGCCTCGTCGGCGTAGCGCCCCACCGCCTGAACCGACACCGGAAATCCATCGCTGGTCTGGCCCACCGGCAGGCTGATCGCCGGTTGGCCGGTCTGGTTGAACCACACGGTGAAGGGCGAGAACGCCGCCACCCGGTCCCAGTATTCGTCGGCGTCGTCGAGCATCATATCGATCCAACCCAGCTTCGGCGGCAAGTGTCCGAGCCCCGGCGTCAGCAGCACATCGTAGCCGCGGTGAAAACCCGACATGCGCCGGCCCATGGCGTGCATGCGCGCCTGCGCCATGAACACGTCGTGGCCGAAAACCGTCTCGCCCTTTAGGGCGGTGGCGGCGACCACGCGCTCGACCTCGCCGTCTTCGGGCAGCCGTCCCTTGGTCGGGTGCGAGCGGATGATCTGGGCCGCGTTCGCCGCCATCAGGGTGCGGAAGATGTCTTGGCTTTCGTCGTTGGAGATCGGCGGGTCGTCCTCTTCGACACTATGGCCAAGCCCCTCAAGAACACTCACGGTCTGGTCGAGAACCCGGCGATGGTCGGCGTCGGTCGCCGCCCCCGTCGCGCCGCCATAGGTAAAGGCGATGCGCAGCCGCCCGGGGTCAGCAGTGACTTCCTCAAGAAAAGCACGCGCCGGCGGCGGTGCGTAATAGGGATCGCCCTCGGCGGGCGCACCGGTGGCGTCGAGGATGGCGGCATGGTCGCGCACACTGCGCGATACGGTGTGTTCGGCCACGGTGCCGCCGATGCGCTCACCCAGGGACGGCGCAAAACTGTTGCGGCCGCGCGTCGGTTTCATACCGACCAGCCCGCAGCACGACGCCGGCACCCGGATCGATCCGAAGCCGTCGCTGGCATGGGCGGCGGGCACGATGCGCGCGGCCACCGCCGCCGCCGCCCCGCCGCTCGAACCGCCCGGAGTCAATGCCGAGTCCCAGGGATTTTTCGTCGGCCCATAGAATTGCGGCTCGCAGGTGATCGACATGCCGAACTCGCAGGTATTGGTCTTACCGAAGATCGCCACGCCGGCCGCCTTCAGACGGACGACCGTTTCGCTGTCTTCGGCCGGCACCACGTCGGCCATGAAGCGGCTGCCGCCGGTGGTGGGAATACCGGCCATCGCCGCCCCCAGGTCTTTGATCAAATAGGGCGCGCCCCGCAGCGGGCCGTCGGGCAGGCCGTTTGCAACCGCCTGGCGGCCAAAATCGTAGAGATCCCTGACGATGGCGTTGAGCACCGGGTTGCGCGCCTGCGCCCGGTCGATCGCCGCCTCCAGCACTTCCTCGGGCGTAACCTCCTTGCGGCGCACCAACTCGGCGAGGCCGATGGCGTCGTAGTCTTCGTACTCTTCGAATGTACTCACCGTGCTTCTCCCCACGCTCGTGCCTTCATCCCATCGCGTATTGCGCGCGTAAGCCGAATTGGTCACTCTCGCCGCGATCGCATTATTTCCTCATTAGCCCCGGCCAGAAACACCATGTCACGCCCCAGCCCGTTGACCGGCATTGTTCTCGCCTGCGCCGCCGCCGTCGGCTTTGCCGCCAACACCACCGCCTCGCCGATTGCCACCGCCGGCGGCAGCAATGTGCTGACCTATCTGGTGCTGCGGTCGACACTGGCGGCGCTGCTGGTGCTCGCATTGCTGATGATGACCAACGGCTCCCTGCGCCTGCCTCCTCGACGGCGATGGGCCGCCTTCGGCGTCGGCGTCCTCCTGGCCGCCTACTCGCTGTCGATGCTGTCGGCGATTCAGTACATTCCCGTGGCGCTGGCGGTGCTGATTTTTTACACCTTCCCCCTGCTGACCACCTTATACCTTTGGATAACCGGCCACGAGCGGCCCAATCGGACATCGGGCGCGGCGGTGCTCATCGCCTTCATCGGTCTGGCGCTGGCTCTGGATATCGGCGATGGGTCGCTCAATCTGCGCGGCGTCGTACTGGCGGGGCTCGCGGCGCTCGGCATTACCATTGTCGTTATCCTCAATAACCGGCTCGTCGGCGCCAACGATTCGCGCCCGGTGACGCTGCATATGCTCAGCGCGGCCAGCTTGGTGTTCATCGTTGTTACGGCGGCGCTCGGCGAATTTGCCCTGCCCGTTACGGCGCGCGGCTGGTGGGCCTTCTCTACCGGACCGTTTTTCTACGCCTTCGCCATCGTTACCCTGTTTATCGCCATGTCCATTTTGGGGCCGATCCGAACCTCAATGACGATGAACCTGGAGCCGGTTTCGAGTATGGTGTTCGGGTTTGTATTCTTGAGCCAGACATTGAACGGCCTGCAGATATTCGGGGCCGCATTGGTTATCGTGGCCGTGCTGACCATTCAGCGGACAAAGAGACAGGCGCGCGCGCCGTCCACAGGAGGAACCACATGAACGATCTCACCCGCCTCTCGGCCGGCATTGCCGAGCAATTGAAGGAACGCGGCGACACCGTCGCGGTAGCCGAAACATCAGCCGGCGGACTTATCTCGGCCTCGTTGCTCGCGGTGCCGGGGGCATCGGCATATTTTCTCGGCGGCGGCGTCCTGTACACGCTCGATTCCCGACGCATTCTGTTACGGGTACCCGATTCGGAGATGGTCGGCATCCGCTCGTCGAGCGAGCCCTATGCGGAATTGCTCGCCAACACCATGCGCGACCGGTTCGAAACCGTGTGGGGCGTGGCGGAAACCGGGGCGGCGGGACCGACCGGAAACCGCTATGGCGACGATGCAGGCCATACTTGTATCGCTGTTTCCGGCCCGGTAAGCGCGGTGAAAACCCTGGAGACCGGCTCCAGCGATCGCGCGGCGAATATGCAAGCCTTTACCGACGCCGCGTTGGAATTATTTGCGAAATGCCTATCGGAAGCGCTATGAGACACTACTGATCGCTAGCGGGTTGGCTTCCGCAGCGGGAATGGTAGTATAAGCCGTCACACTAAGGGCGATACGGCCTGGCATTCGTTGGGGGAGAATTTATTTTTTTCAACGCCACTGACCAGTCGCGAAAATTGTAATATTTGAGAATCTCGGGAAGGGGACCAACTTATGAACATAAAAATCATCCTAGCTGCTGGAGCGATGGTCGCGCTGGCAGGTTGTGCAGGTAACGGGCTCAGCCAGGCTGAGAAGGTAACCGCACAGGGCACCGAATTTAGCAAAGCATTGTCGACTGGCTATCTACGGCTGGCGCGCGCCGAGCAGGCGGAATTCGATTACGCTGATGCCGACTATTTCGCCGCGCGGGCGATTACCAGCGCGAACGCGGATTCCGTTCCACTCCCGGAAGTAACCGCGCGCGATCTGCCCCAGGAAGAGCAAATTTACGTCTTGGGCCTGCGTAATGAACTTGTTGAGGTGTTCGACGCCGGCGCCCGCGCCCGCACGCCACAACTGGCCGCTGCCGCGCAGATCGCCTACGAATGCTGGATCCAGGAACTCGAAGAAAACCGTCAGCAGGACGAAATCGCAGCCTGCCGCGACCAGCTAGACGGGCTGATCCCGGCACTGCGCGCCGCGGCCCCCGAAGCAGCTGCGATGGCGCCCAAGCCCAAGGCCAAGCCCACAAAGGGCAAGCTGTTCAGGGTATTTTTCCCGACCGGCGGCACCAAGCTTAACGACGAAGCCAACAAGACGATCTCCGCAGCTGCCGCCCATACCGGCAACTACAAGGCAGTCCGCGTCGTCGTCTCCGGCTACACCGATACCGTAGGCGACGCCGCCGCTAACGAAGCGTTGTCCGCTAAACGCGCCCGCGTGGTCGCAGCAGCAATGCGTATCCGGGGTATCGCCGCCGCCGCAATCAAATCGCGCGGCTACGGCGAACTGTTCCCCGACGTCAAAACGGCTGACGGTGTGGCGGAACAGAAAAACCGTCGCGTCGAGATTAATGTCGGCGGAAGGTAACGATAGCGCTGTAGCGCCCTCGTCGCACTTTTGAGAAGAATTAACGGCGCCGGATAATTCCGGCGCCGTTTTCTTTTGGCAATTATCGCGAGGTGACCCCATCATGAGGGTGACGTAATAAGAGCTCCAGGGAGCCCTAAAAGCCGCACGGAAGATCGGGAGAACACGAATATGAAGCACAGCACCGATAGAATTCTCACCACCCATACGGGCAGCCTGCCGCGCCCGCCGGCGGTGGTCGAGCTGCTGTTGGCCGAAGAGGCCGATCGCGGCGCCCAGGCCAGCGAATTAGAAACCGCCGTGACCGCCGCCATCAATGATGTGGTGCAAAAGCAGATCGCGGCGGGCATCGACATCGTCAATGACGGCGAACAGGGCCGGCCCGACTACACCTCGCACGTCAAAGACCGGCTGGCCGGTTATGACGGCCCCTCGTCGCCGCCCCTGGGCACCGGCGAAGACGGCTTTCCCGAATTGTCGGAAATGCTCACCCGCTTCGCCTCGCCGCTGCAGAACCGGCCGACCTGTTCCGGCCCGGTCGGCTGGAAGGACTGGCCGGCCGCCGAAGTCGATATAGAACGGGCCAAAAGCGTGCTCACCGGCGCCGATGCCGAGGAAGCCTTCATGACATCGCCGTCGCCCGGGCAAATCGCGCGCTACTTGAAAAATATCTACTATCCCACTGAGGAAGAATATATTTTTGCATTGGCCGATGTGATGACCCGCGAGTACGAGGCGATCGTCGAGGCCGGCCTGATCCTGCAACTCGACTGCCCCGATCTCGCGCTGAGCCGCCATACGGTGTTCCGCGATTTAAGCCTGACCGACTTTCGCAAGGAGATCGCGATGCATGTGGCGGCCCTCAATCACGCCGTCCGGAACATCGCGCCCGAGCGCATGCGGATGCATGTGTGCTGGTCCTCCACATTCGGGCCGCACCACGAAGACGTGCCGCTGAAAGACATCGTCGATATCGTGCTGGAAGGCCGGCCGGGCGCCGTGTCGTTCCCCGGCGCCAACCCGCGCCACGAGCATGAATGGAAGGTGTGGCGCGATGTCGATCTGCCCGACGGCAAGATCATCATTCCCGGCGTCATCGATTCGACCTCGAGCTTCGTCGAGCATCCCGAACTGGTCGCCGACCGCATCTTGAGTTACGCCAACATCGTCGGCCGCGAGCGTGTCATGGCCGGGGTCGATTGCGGCTTCGGCACCTTCGCCGGCCGGGTCCAGGTCGACCGCAACATCGTGTGGATGAAAATGGCGTCGCTCGCCGAAGGCGCGAAACTGGCCTCGGAACAGCTTTGGTAGGCGGGGTAAGCGAATGGTGCGAGCGACCGGACTTGAACCGGTAAGGCCGTGAGGCCAAGGGATTTTAAATCCTTTAAGTTACCAATATCGCCACGCCCGCCCACCAGTGCCGGTTAACCCAGTACTGTGTTCGCGGAGCGACCTTGCGGGACACGATCACGGTTCCCATATCGGGTAGGCGCCCGCCCCGGTTAGCCGATAACTTCGGCGAGGAAGTCGGACAATAGTTGCGCGCAGGCCTCGGCGTGGGTGGTGATCAGGAAATGACTGGCGCTATCGACCACTGACGCGCGCACGTCCGGCAGGCAGGCCGCTAGCCCGTCGGTGA